>CAVTLU010000019.1:0-179591 GCA_963735545.1 uncultured Acidobacteriaceae bacterium | reverse complement strand
AACAATCTCGCGCAGATCACGAATTACGGCGAGTATCTCGCCGAGCATCCGCCGAACCATGAGGTTGAAATCGTTGAAAACACTTCGTGGTCGTGCGCACATGGAATCGAGCGCTGGCGAAGCGATTGCGGCTGCAATTCCGGGCGCGAGGGATGGAATCAACAATGGCGCAAGCCGTTGCGTGAGGCGCTGGACTGGCTGCGAGATGACCTGGTTCATCCCTTCGAAACCAAAGCGCGGGAGTATGTGAAAGATCCGTGGGCGGCGCGTAACGACTACATCGAAATTGTGCTCGATCGGGCACCCGACAATGTGGACGCTTTCCTCGAAAGACACCGGAGCCGCGACCTGAACCAGCAGGACCAAGTGGCGCTGCTGAAGCTGCTGGAAATGGAACGTCACGAATTGTTGATGTACACGAGCTGCGGTTGGTTCTTCGACGAAATCTCCGGCATCGAGACCGTGCAGGTGCTGCAATATGCGGCGCGTGCCGTTCAGTTGGCGCAGGATCTGTTCGGCGATCATCGCGAACAGCACTTCCTGGAGCACCTGTCATCGGCGCCTTCGAACCTCGATCAATTCAAAAATGGATCAGAGGTATACGAACGCTACGTGAAGCCGGCAACGGTCAATCTGATTGGTGTGGGAGCCCACTTCGCGATCAGCTCACTCTTCTTCGGATTCACCGACCACCGCGTCATTTATTGCTACGAAGCGGATGTTAAGGATTCGCGAGTACTGCAGGCGGGGCGCTCACAACTGGCTCTCGGCCGCGTGCTGATCCGGTCGCAGATTACGCGTAACTCCGCCGACTTAACCTTTGCGGTCCTCAACCTGGGAGATAACAATCTGCTGGCGGGCGTTCGACGCTTCCAGGGTGAGGAATCCTATCAGCGAACGATTGGGGAAGCGGAGTCGCGTTCAACCAGTCGGATGTGCCAGAGTCGATCCGCGTGCTCGACCGTAATTTCGAAGGCACGTCGTACTCGATCAAATCGCTCTTCCGCGACGAACAGCGCCACGTGGTGGAAAGCATTCTCGGTCAGGTGCTGGAGGAAGCGAACAACAGTTATCGCCAAGTTTATGAAAATCACGCTGCACTTATGCGCTTCTTGCATGAAATCCGCATGCCGCTACCGCATGTGATGGTGGTGACGGCAGCTTTCGTGGTGAACGAGGCGCTACGGCGGCTGATCGTGGAAGGTCCGCTGGACCTGGTACGTTTTGGCGCATTGCTTGATGAGGCTCGCCGCGACAATCTTCAGCTGGACGAAGCGCGGATTGCCTTCGATCTGCGTCAACGGCTGGAGGCGGCCAGCAGTGCTCTGGCTGCGAATCCCACCGACCTGAAACTTCTCTCTGAGCTCGATGACACCATGAATGTAGCTCGTATGCTGCCTTTCGAGGTGAATCTGTGGAAGGCGCAGAACGTCTACTACACCCTACTGAGAACGCTGTACCCGAGCCAGGTTTCGGGTCAGGATGAGGAAGCTCGCCGCTGGGTGGAAATTTTCCGAGGACTGGGAGAGAAGCTGCGGATCGCCGTTACTATCCAGTCACCTGCTTCTCCGCCGCGCGAACCGGTCGCCGCGTAAAAACTGGCAACCACAGCCGAATCTCAGGCGCCTCGATTCCCAAAAGAGAATTGGGGCGTGCTTTTTGCGTGCCTGACACCTTGACTTAGCCCATCTGGCAGGACTAAACAAGCCGCAAAGGTGTCTTCCTGAAAGGTAGGCAGCACATGAACAAAGGCCATTTAGTTGAGAAAATCGCCGCCGATACGGGCATCAGCAAGGCGCAAGCAGCTCATACCGTCGAGTCCGTTATCGAAGGTATAAGTTCGGCCCTGAAAAAGGGAGATCGAGTGACTCTCTCTGGTTTTGGGACTTTTTCCACGTACCAACGCAAGGCCCGTAACGGTCGTAACCCGCAAACTGGCTCTGTTATTAAAATCAATTCGCGCCGGGTTGCGAAGTTCACTGCGGGAGTCGATCTGAAAAAAGCCGTCAATAAGAAGTAGCGACCCACCGTAAACCATCAGAAATCTCCCTCCTCCCGGGGAGATTTTTTTGTCCATGCTGAATTGCATTTCAGATTACCTCACTGCCAAATTAACCGATTCCGCGTTCTCAGCCTGTTATCTTTGTCCTGACCAGCGGACTCATGGACGTACTAAAACAACTCTTCGAGCAGCATTTCCACGCTCCACCGACGCGTATTGAACCTTTGCAGGGCGAGCTTGGCGGATCCGGGCGGAAGATTATCCGCGTGAGCAATCAAGATTCGACCGCCATTGGTGTTCTGTATGACGTGCGTGAGGAGAACGTGGCGTTTCTGGAGTTCTCGAGGCATTTCCACAAACATGGTTTACCGGTGCCCGAGATTTATGGGGAAGCAATTGATCAGGGCGCTTATCTCGAGCAGGATCTCGGCGATGTCACGCTGTTTGATTTTCTCTCGGCGAATCGAGATGGAGCGGACATCTCCACTGAAGTTGTCGAGGCGTATCGGAAGTCTGTAGAGATTCTGCCGCGCTTCCAGATCGAGGCCGGACGGGATCTGAACTACAAGGTTTGTTATCCGCGTGCGAGCTTTGATCGGCAGTCGATTGCCTGGGACCTTAACTATTTCAAATACTATTTTCTGCGACTCGCAGGCGTTCCGTTCAATGAACAGGCGCTCGAGGATGACTTCGGGCGGCTCACAAAATTCCTACTGACGGCGCCGCGCGACTACTTTCTCTATCGCGATTTTCAGTCGCGCAACATTATGTTGCTGAACGGCGAGCCATGGTTCGTCGACTACCAGGGCGGACGCAAGGGTGCACTACAGTATGACATTGCGTCGATTCTGTTCGACGCCAAGGCGGACCTGCCGCCGGATCTGCGCCTGCAGTTGCTGGATGATTACCTAAAAGCGCTCGCGTGCTATACCGATCTCTCGCGCGAAGCGTTCATGCATCATTACTATGCCTTCGTTTATATCCGCGTGATGCAGGCGCTGGGCGCTTACGGATTCCGCGGATTCTATGAGCGCAAGGCGCACTTCCTGGCCAGTGTTCCCTACGCGCTAAAGAATGTCCGCTGGCTGCTGCACAACGTGGAACTGCCGATCGCGCTGCCTACGCTCACGGAAGCTATGCGCAGCATGGTGGGCTCGGAGAAGCTACAGAGCATCGCCAGCGAGCCGGACAGGCTCGTGGTGCGCATCGGAAGCTTCTCGTTTCATCGTGGATTGCCGAAGGACGAAAGCGGACATGGCGGCGGATACATTTTTGACGCGCGCAGCCTGCCGAATCCCGGGCGCGAAGAACGATTCAAGCCGCTCACGGGCAGAGATGCTCCGGTGGCCGAATATCTGAATCAGCAGGAGAGCGTGCATCAATACCTGGCGCACGTGCTCTCGCTCGTCGATGCGAGCATCAGCAACTATCAGAGCCGCGGGTTCAAGAATCTGAGCGTCGCCTTCGGATGCACTGGAGGGCAACATCGTTCCGTGTATCTGGCCGAACAACTCGCCAAACATCTTCGGGCGAAGAACGGGATCGACATCATCCTCTCCCATCGCGAATTGGAGCGCATGGGGCTATGAAAGCGATGGTCCTGGCCGCGGGCCTGGGGACGCGTCTGCGTCCGCTCACCGATGATCGTCCGAAGGCGCTGGTGGAAGTTGCCGGACGCACGCTGCTGGAGATCACGCTCACCCGGCTGCGCGCTATCGGGATTCGCGACGTCATCGTGAATGTGCACCACTTCGCTGACTTGATGATCGAGTATCTCGCGGCGAACAACGATTTCGGGATGAAGATCGCGATCTCGCGCGAGGATGTGCTGCTGGATACCGGTGGCGGGCTGAAGAAAGCTGCGTGGTTCTTCGCCGAAGACAACGAGCCCTTCCTGTTGCATAACGTGGACGTGATCAGCAGCATCGATCTAGGTCGCATAGTGGAAGCACATCAGGGGTGCGGGGCGTTGGCGACGCTTGCGGTTCAGCAGCGAGAGAGCTCGCGCTATCTGCTCTTCGACGGGGAGCAGCACCTGTGCGGGCGCCGCATCGGTCAAGAAGAGGAGATCGCTCGCGCTTCTAACGAAAAGCAGGCGCTGGCGTTCTGCGGGATTCATGTGATCTCGCCGCGGTTGCTGACGATGATTCGGGAAGACGGTGTGTTTTCGATCATCAACTCCTACCTGGATCTCGCTGCTCGCGGAGAAACGATCGCAGCGTTCCGCGCCGATGAATATTACTGGCGCGACCTGGGCAAACCGGAGGAACTCCGGCAGGCTGAGAAAGATCTTGAGAGCGGCAAGCTGCTGTTCTGATTGAAGAGCTCGCTGCGCTTATAGGGATACCTCGCTGCGCTCGGTATGACAGTCTTCGCTACGCTCAGACTGGGACGCAAGCGTAGTGCGTGGTCGCTGAATTCAGACCAGGAGGGCAGGCTAAACAGATCTGTTGAAGCAGGAATCGGCACACAGCGCATTTAGGGCGTATCATCAAGGTAGTGACGATAACAATCGAAACAACCCCCAAAGCCCAGCGTACGCCCGCTAAGGTCAAAGGACCCATCCGCTGTCATAAGTGCCAGTTGAAGTGCCGTGATGCTGAACACTATCTCAGCCACGCATGTAAACCTTCGCCCGCGCCGGAGTGCTCGCCTTTCCCGAGGCCCGCGATGGGACCGAAAGAGGTTCTATGAAGCAATTCATTCACGGTTACGTCCTGGAATTCCAGGCAGAGCCTTCACGTTTCCGGAAGGTAATGCGGTATCACTGGATGGTCTCCCTGGCCGATAAGCCCGATGAAATGGTTTCGTGGGGATTCTCTTCCACGGCAGAACTGGCCGAGATAGCGGCGCGCAACGAAGTACACGACCTTGAGTCCGGAGTGACCAAGGGCGGCCGCTGCAGCGTCGCAGTTCGCTGAGAGCCGGCATTGCGTTCCGTTGGTATTTCGCACTTCCGGTCTAGTGTCTTTGCGGTCTTCTGTTTGCTTCCCGCAGCCTACGCCGCCTGCCCTACTGACGTGCGCACCGAACAAGGCTTGCGTACCGTTGAGGCCCGATGGTTGCAGGCCCTGATCAGCAAGGACGCGCGACTCTCGACTGCATCTCTCTTCCGACTTCATAGATTCCAGTATGAAAGGCGAACTGCGCACGCGCGCTGAGACTCGCATCCAACAATAGGTTGGTGCGTGACCCTCCCGCTCCAGCGCGGGTTCATGGGACAGCCGTCCCAAATTCCTTATTCAAAGCAATTCATTGACTGACCTGCTCCTACGGGCCTATGCTCCTCACGCCGAGATCTCAGTTGCTCATCGCGCGGCGTTCCAGGAGAGACGAAATGCTCAGAACCGTCGTCGAGATCGTAATCATCGTCATAGTCGTCCTGTTCGCGATTCGCATGTTCATGAAGCGAGGTTCCTAGCCGAGGGACCGCGTTCCAGAACAGATTCGAGATTCTCCCTTCGGTATGCCGCCCGGTGCTATATTGCCGCGCATGCTCCGACGCGCGCTCGGTCTCCTCGTTCTCATCTGCATGGCCGCGTTCGCCCAATCCGACCGACGCGAACCCGCTCCGCGTTTCAACGCCAAAAGCCTGACCGGCGAGACCTACAACAATGCCACGCTCAAAGGCAAAGTTGTGCTGCTGCAGTTCTGGACCACATGGTGTCCGTACTGCCGCGGCGAACAACCGCTGGTCGATAAGCTCACGCAGGAATTCGGCCCGAAGGGGTTGGTCGTTCTTGCCGTAGATGTCGGCGAATCGAAGAAGAAGGTGAAGCAGTACCTGCAAACCAGCCCACGCGCCTGCCCCATCATCCTGAACGAAGATACGAATTTGCCGGCGATGTTCGCGACCACGCAGTATCCGGTCTACGTCGTGATTGACCGCGACGGCAATATGGGCGGGATTCAGCGCGGTGCTGGAGGCGAGCGTATGCTGCGTGGACTGCTCGGCCGTTCAGGGATCCGGTCTGAAGACCGGCTTCGCCCGACCGAAGAAACAGAAGAATAACGGGCTGGCCAAAGCTGCGGCTAAGGCGCAAATCAGCAATTTCCCGCTTGACAGTCTGAAACCATTTGGTTACCTTTATTCGTAACCATATGGTTTCCTTTCAACCCAAGCAACGCGATGCTGTTTTCCGGGCGATCGCTGATCCAACGCGCCGGGAGATCCTGGCCCTGCTGCGCAACGGCCGCCAAACCGTAGGGGAGATTGCTGGCAACTTTCGTATGAGCCGGCCAGCGGTCTCCAAGCACCTGCGGGTTCTGCGCAGTGCGGGCCTGGTTATCACCCGGCAGGACGGCACGTCCCGCCATTGCGCTCTAAACGCCAAGCCGTTACGAAGCGTCAACGAATGGCTGCACGACTACGAGGCGTTCTGGAGCGAGACTCTCCACAACCTGAAGAATTACATCGAGGAGAAGAAATGAATTCTGTAGCTGAACGTGAAGACACAATTGTGCAGGAAATCACGATCAAGGGCGCTGCTGAACGGATCTTCGCAGCCCTGCTCGATCCTGCTGAACTGATGGAGTGGTGGCGTGCCACGGGCAAGTTCGAGGTCACGCACGTGGAAACTGATCTGCGCGTGGGCGGCAAATGGATGATGCGCGTAAAGGGCAACTGTGGTCCGACGGGCTATTCCACAGTAACGGGCGTGTATCAGGAAATCGATCCTCCACATGCGCTGGTGTTCACCTGGTCGCGGCCAGAGGAGAACGAACCGGAGTCGACGGTGCGCTGGGATCTCAAAGAAAAAGACGGGGTGACGACGGTTCGCGTGACGCACTCGGGACTAATGAGCGAGGAGTGGCGTGCTCGCAACAGTGGCTGGCCGATTGTGGTTGGGTTGCTGCGGGATTACGTGGAGGGAAACAGCTGAGTGCGAGTGCGCGGGCGAGGGCGCCCGCGCCACATAGTTCGTGGTGATTCAACATGGGCGGACAAGAATGTCCGCCCCACGCAAACAAAATCGACTGGCAAGGTTTCCCGGTCCCACAGGTCCCAGACCCGCTCGGGGTGAGCGGGCTCCATCACTCCCGTAACTCGTGGTGATTCAACATGGCGGACAGGAATGTCCGCCCCACACAAACAGAACCGGGCGATCAGCAGAATAGGTCGGTACGCGATGTGCACAGGCGTGACATTCATCAACAAATGACCTCGATTTTACTTTTCCCTGACAAGCGATTGTTTCGCTCTCACTACTTTCATCGGCGTGTCACTTCTGGACCTGTCGCCAGTCAGGTCTAAGTCAATTTCGCGCCGTCTCGCCTCCCTCGAAGTGAGTACAGGCCGCTCTTCCGCGATGCAGAGTCGCAATTAGGAGTCGTAACCATGAGAGCCATTTGCTTCCGGGGCCGAATCTCGCTGGTCGCACTCACCTTGCTCGCAACCACTACTCTGTTTGCCAGTTCCTTCAGCGGGCAATTCTCCACTACTACGAAAGTCGCCTCCACAGTTCCTTCCAATGGTGACGTGAACCCATACGGCGTCGCGGTTGTCCCGCGCTCGACCGGAGCGCTCGTCAGCGGCCATATCCTGATCAGCAATTTCAACAACAGCAACAATCTCCAGGGCACCGGGACGACGATCGTCGATATCTCTCCGAGCGGAACGCTAAAGGTATTTGCTCAAATCAGCGCCAACGGATTGCCGGGCAATTGCCCTGGAGGCATTGGCCTGACTACAGCTCTTGTCGTGTTGCGCAGCGGGTGGGTGATCGTCGGGAGCCTTCCCACTGCCGACGGAACCTCGGCGACGGCAAAAGCCGGATGCCTGCTGGTTCTGAACAATCAAGGCAAAGTTGTAGAAACGTTCTCCGGCTCGCGTGATGGCGCCGCCATCAACGGTCCCTGGGATATGACCGCGCTCGATCTCGGCGGTGTCGCGGAATTGTTCGTCACCAACGTGCTGAACGGAACTGTTGCCGGCAACGGCAGTGTCGTGAATCACGGAACGGTCATACGCATTGCGATCACCTCTCCTGACGGTGACAAAGACGACCACGGGAACAAGCCGCGTGAACTGTTCCGTACTGTCATCGGCTCCGGGTTCGGACGAGAAGACCGATCCGGATGCGCTGGTGATTGGTCCAACCGGAGTGGGGCTGGGCAGAGACGGTACGCTCTATGTTGCGGATACAGCCGCGAATCGCATCGCCGCGATTCCGAATGCGGTGTTTCGGCTCTCCAGTGCGGGAACGGGCAAGACGGTTTCAAGCGGTGGATCTCTGAACGGGCCGCTGGGCCTTGCGATCGCGCCTAACGGAAACATCCTGACGGCCAACGCCGAGCGACGGCAACCTGGTGGAGATCGACACCGGGAGGCAGCCAGGTCAACACTGAGATGATCGACACCAGCGGCGCGGGTGCGGGCACGCTGTTCGGATTGGCGGTGAAGCCCGGCGGCAAGGGCATCTACTTCGTCGACGACGGCGACAATACGCTCGACCTGCTGCACTGAGAAACAAGTAACTACAAAGGACACGACGGAACACAGAGGCAAACTACTCGAGCCGGCCACTGCACGGGCGGACAGGAATGTCCGCCCCACACAAACGAAAACCGAGACGCAAGATTGCCTGCCCACGCAAGCTACCGGGTCCGCTCGTGCGCGATCGCGCTCCTTCACGTTCATATCCCACACGTTCGCAAAAGCGGCGACGTGTGGGGCAGCCCATCCTCAGAAACTCGCAAGTTACGGTTAACTGCTCAGACCGATAGCTCGATCTGCGATAATCGAAAATCAACTATGAGCGCTGAAGATCACAAGAAGAGCCGCGCTCCGGAGACGCTCTGCGTCCATGCCGGAGAAGAACATCATGGAACGAACGAATCGCTGACCACCGAGATCTCGCAGGGATCGGTGTTCGTGGTCCCCAACACGAACGAGCTGCGCAAGTATGCCGAGGGCGATTCGAAGGCCTATCTCTACTCGCGCTATGCGAATCCGACGGTGGCGGTGGCCGAGCGCAAGATTGCCGCGCTGGAAGGCGCAGAGAGCGCAGTGGTGACGTCGAGCGGAATGGCGGCGATCATGTCGCTGGTGCTCTCGACGTGCCGCACGGGCGACGAGATCGTGTCCATGCTGGACCTCTATGGCGGGACCACGCACCTGCTGCAGGACACGCTCTCGAAGTACGGCGTAACCACGCGCTTCGTCCCATACAACGAGTTGTGCAAGATTGAAGACTACTTCACGAAGAAGACGCGGCTGCTGTTCCTGGAGACGCCCACGAATCCGACGCTGCGCTGCGTGGATATTGCCGCGCTGGCGAAGCTGGGCCACCAGAAGCACACGTGCGTGGTGGTGGATAACACATTTGCCAGTCCAATGCTGCAGCGCCCGCTGGAGCTGGGCGCGGACGTGGTGGTGCACTCGGCGACCAAGCTGCTGGGCGGACATAACGACGTAACCGCCGGAGTGATTGCCGGATCGGCCGACTGGGTGGAACCGGCGCGCGAGATGATGAAGCAGTCGGGCGGGTGTCTGGATCCGCTGGCCGCGTACCTGCTGATCCGCGGGCTGAAGACGCTGGGGATCCGCGTGGAACGGGCGACGGAGAACGCGCAGGAGATTGCGGCGTTTCTGGAGTCGCATCCGAAGGTGTCGCGCGTGTTTTATCCGGGACTCAAGTCGAACCAGAGCCATGAGATCGCGAAGAAGCAGATGTCGGGATTTGGGACGATGCTGTCGTTCGAGCACAAAGGCGGCGGCGAGGGTGCCGAGAAGTTTATCGATTCCCTAAAGCTCTGGTACCTGGCGACGAGTTTGGGCGGAGTGGAGTCGACGGTGTCGTATCCGTTCCTGTCGTCGCATGTGGGATTGTCCCCGGAGCAGTTGGAGCTCTTGGATGTCTCGCCGGCGACGGTGCGGTTGAGTGTGGGGATTGAGAATGTGGCGGATCTGGTGGCGGATTTGAGGCAGGCGCTGGAGAGAGGCTAGTCCCACGTTAGCGGCCAAAAGCGGGCCGCGAACGTGGGGCACCAAGCTTTGCTGATCGATGCTCTCATCGCTCGTAATCAGTGAATCCGCAGTCGGCTGCGTAAGATCACTCGCTGTGTGATACTGTACGAGTTTTTCGTGCGAACAGGATTTCTTCACTTTGTTACCTCTTGTGGCTCTCAACATGCTCGATAACGAGTACCAGTACTGGACCAGTTTGTGGTTGCGAGCCGCAACCCGAGCTGCTCCTAACACAGAACAAAGTATCCCATCCACGCCAAAAGCGGGCGAGGGTGGGGCCCCACCGGTTCGTAGGATGGGGTTTCTTCGGCTGCGCTCGGAATGACAGAAAGGCAACTGCGGATCCTCGCCGCTGCGCGGCTCGTGATGACAAACAAAGAGCGCGGCTCGTGATGACAAAAACAAAAAAGCTACTACCCCACTCAAGCCAAAGGAGGGCTTGAATGGGCCACCCGATTCGCCATTGGGCCACCCGATAGTTTGAATGGGGCACACGATTCGCCGCAGGAGCCTCGCGGGAACAACAGGTCTAGGCCGTTCGCTGCATTGACCCTGAAGTAAACAGGGTAGTACGATTTCAACTCGATCTGAGTTGAACAGGAGCTCAGGCCCGGCGAACCGTAACGCGGGCCATTTCCAACGCGAATGATGCCAAGTAAGTTAATCTTGCCGCTCACGGCCGCGCTGCTCCTGGCATCGATCGCGTGCGAACCCGATAAATCCCAAAAGACCTCAGCCAAACCGCCTGCACAGGCGAACGCCCCGACAGTCAAAAAACAACCGCAACAGCAAGCGCAGAGTTCGGCCCAGAGCGCGCAGCCTGAACAGGCCGCGACCGCGCCGCTGGCTCCGGCCGATCAGGTACAAGACCTGATCGCGCGCGTGGAGAAGGAATACGAGGCCGGACAGGCGAACTACCACGCCGGTCACCTGGACGCGGCGCGCGAGAACTTCGATCATGCGTTCAACCTGATGGTGGAGTCGAACCTCGACATCCGCAATAACCAGCAGCTGCAAGACGAGTTCGACAAGCTGGTGGAACGCGTACACGACCTGGAGGCGATTGCGCTGGAGCAGGGCGATGGATTCACGGCGCAGAATGCCGAGCCGGCGCCGATCGATGAAGCGAATGCGGTGACGTTCCCGGTGGATCCGAACGTGAAGGCGAAGGCAGAGGCGGAGATACGGCATACGCAGTCGGATTTACCGCTGATGATGACGGATCAGGTCGCCAGCTACGTCAATTACTTTTCGACGCATGGGCGGGCCTCGCTGGAGTCGGCGACGATTCGCAAAGGCCGCTACGAGACGATGATCCGGCGAGTGTTCAAAGAAGAAGGCGTGCCGCAGGATCTGATCTACCTGGCGGAGGCGGAGTCAGGATTCCTGCCGATGGCGCTCTCGCATGCGGGCGCGCGCGGTATGTGGCAGTTCATGGCCAGCCGCTCGGTGGATTATGGCCTGGCGCGCAACTGGTGGGTCGACGAGCGGCAGGATCCGGAGAAATCGACGCGGGCCGCGGCGCGTCATCTGAAGGATTTGTACGCGCAATTCGGCGACTGGTATCTGGCGATGGCGGCGTATAACTCCGGCCCCGGCAATGTCCAACAGGCGGTCATGCGCACCGGCTACGCGGACTTCTGGGAGCTCTATAAGCGGAATGTGCTGCCGGCGGAGACGAAGAATTACGTTCCGATTATTCTGGCGTTCACCATCATCGCCAAAAATCCGGCACAGTATGGACTGGATCATCTGACGGTTGATGCACCGCTGCAGTATGACAAAGTGAAGGTCGATTATCCGATCGATCTGCGACTGGTTGCCGAGTGCGTGGACAGCACCGCCGAGAATATACAGGCGTTGAATCCGGCGCTGCTTCGCATGACTACTCCGAAGGAAGGCAGCTATGAGCTGAAGCTTCCGGCGGGGACAGCCGATAAATTCCAGACGGCGATTGCCGCGATCCCACGAGAGAACAGGGTCTCATGGCGATTTCACAGGGTGAAATCGGGCGAGAGCCTGACGGAGATTGCGCGGCAGTATCACACGACGGCCGCATCGATCGCCGAAGTGAACGAGTTGGGAGACGACAAGGACCTGCACCAGGACACGAAGCTGATTATTCCGATCAGCGCGCGACGGGCTGCGGAGATGGAAGCTGTCTCCTACTCGAAGCACCCAACGTTGTACAAAGTCCGTAAAGGGGACACGGTGCTTTCGTCGCCGCGGTGCATGGCCACTGTCTGGGCGGAGGCGCTGAGCTGGCCTTGGTCTGCGATCTGGCGTATACCACCGAAGATGCAAACTGGGGCTTTCCTGAAATCACGCTGGGATGTTATCCGCCCGTGGCGGCGACGGCGTTGGCCGCAATCGTCGGACAGAAGCATGCGGCGGATCTTATTTTGACGGGCCGCGGCATCACTGGGACGGAAGCGGCGGAGATTGGCCTTGCCAATCGTGCGGTTCCTGAGGGACAGTTGACGGCTACCGTCGAAGAGACAGTAGGACGATTGGCGGAACTGAGTCCGGCCGTGTTAGGCGTGACCAAGAAAGCTTTATATGGCTGGGACTCGATGCATTTCGATAAAGGACTGGGGCGGGCAGAGAAAATCTATATGGAAGAGTTGGTCAAGACGGAAGATGCGCAGGAGGGAATCGCTGCATTCTTGGAAAAGCGAAGGCCGGTTTGGAAAGGCAAGTGAAAGCGCGCTTCATGTTTTGTTATTCCGAGGAGCGGAGCGACGAGGAATCTGTGGTTTGCCGGCGGCGGGCGCAACAGCAGATTCCTCGCATTGCTCGCAATGACAATGAGGATGAATAACCGAGTGTTGTAACCTCGCTTTACTTGGCGGACGGCCGAAGGCAGCCGTCGCCATGTGACTTATGGACTACGAAATCTCACCAGAAGACGTGAAGGCCAAACTCGACCGGGCCGAGCCTTTCATTCTGCTCGATGTCCGCGAGCCGTGGGAGTTCGAGACCGCGCGCATCGCTGGGACCAAGCATATACCGATGGGTGACGTGCCCAGCCGGGCCCATCAGGAACTCGATCCCGACGAGCATATCGTGGTCTACTGCCATCACGGTGTGCGGTCGCTGAATGTCACCAGCTGGCTGCGGCAACAAGGATTCGAGAAGGCCCAGTCCATGGGTGGCGGGATTGATGCCTGGTCGCGACAGGTGGATGGGAAGGTTCCGGTGTACTGAGCAGACGCACTCAGCATTCAGAACTCACTCACGGAAAGGTACGGCGACCTGCGCCGAATGGTCAGCGTAAGCACTAAATCCTGCCTGACTGAGTGCCGAATGCTGAGTGCTTTTTCAGCATCACTTCTTCCCAGTTTTGCCTCCTGGAATCGTCAACGGCACATCCACGGTGCCAATCTTCTGGCTGCCGCGATCGATGACGCCCAGGCGCAATAGATACGATCCCGGTTTCACATCCAACTCCTGATGCATGGGCAAGCCGGTCTTCAGAACCTGATCGAACAATTCGGGCCGAATGGTGGCCTGCATGGTATCGGTCACGTGCGCGGCGTCCTGATTCGTCTTGTCCCAGGCCGTCGCCATGAAATCGATGTCAGCGTGCTTACGTTTGTCCGAGGCGTCGGCGAAGGCGATGTCTTGCGCTTCCACCGCATAGTCGATCCTCACGGCCTTGTGCTCCTGATCGGGCGGCAGCACCTGCACCCGTAACAGCAGCATGGTGGATTCGGGCACATAAGGCTGCATCGCAGAGGCCAGCATCTTTGCCGCCTCGTCTCCCGTAAACTCCTTTTCACGAACCGCATAATAGCCGCGCCTGAAGCGTAACTGCAAGTGGCTTTGCGGGGCCTTCACTTCGATCTTGCGGTAGCGACCATTCCAGTCGGACTTAGTGGGAGCGTACGCGAGGGTGTAATAATTAGTCCCTTCCTGAATGCTGCGTAGCATGGCGGCTTTTAGGTCGTTGTCGCTATAAAAGGCCAAACCCCCGGTCTGACGGGCGATATCGTTCATGGCATCGCCATAGGTTCCCGCCGAGGGCCTAAGACCGGCGGCACTGATAGGGTAGATGGCGATCTGTGATGCAGTCAGCAGCGCCGCGAGTCGGCGAACCTGAGACTGATGATCCCGCATGGAGCGGGATTGCCCTTCCTGGTTGTATTCGGGATCCATCCTGAAAGGAAAATCCGAAGAAAGCCACAAAAGATTCTTGCGTCCGCTGTAGCCGGAAACTGCCCGGGCAATGAATTCGAGACTCTGAAGAATCATCTCGACTCGAACGTCCGCCTGATACTCCCGCTCCCAGTTCATGGCATTAGCTAGCATACCAGTGGAAGTGACGTCTTCCGGCGAACTGAGCAAGTGCGAGGTAGAGTTATCAAAAAGCAAGGACTTCGCCGCAGCCACCAAGGCGTCCGAACTGCCAGTAAATCCTTGGATCATGGTGAGCCGCGAATTCAATGCAAACAGCGCAACCGTCTGGCCCGCAGGCAAGTTGGACAGAAACTGGAGCATCTGCTTGCGGGCATAGGCCTGATCCATGCGCGGTGTGTTGAGCATATCCAGCAAGACGATGTTCACGGCGCGCCCACCGGGCTGGGCTGTGAAATTGGTGTACTGATGTGGCGGTAAATTCAATGGCGGCGGCGCGGTGTGATCGGCCACGTGTTCCGAGAATCCCGCGATGCGTTGGGGCTTGCTATCTTCAAAAATGGAGAAGTCGGAAGCTTTCAGCCCAGATACAAATTTGCCTGATTTATCGGTGGCTACGACGTCGACCAGGACCAGTCGTGAGCTGGCGTGGAAGGTAGGGATGGTGCCTGACTCGGCAGGCGATGCCGCGTCGGTTGGCGGCTTTGTTTCCGGAGCTGCAGTGTCCTGGGCATTCAGAACGGTGCACGAAAGCATGAAGGCAAGCGCACCAACGATAAGGTTATTTCGATTTCTCAACCGAACCTCTTCGGAACGCAGCTAGTCGAGGGAATGACGCTTTTGCGTTCCGCTTTGCGGAAGTATTCTGTATCGGCGGTCCGGAAAAGGCAAATTGCTGAGGATAACGCCGAAACCCTACTTCTTCGCGGCTTCTTCGCCTGGAATGGTCAGCGGCACATCCACTGTGCCAATCTTCTGGCTGCCGCGATCGATGACTCCCAGGCGCAGCAGGTAAGAACCTGGCTTCACTTCCAACTCCTGATGCATGGGTAAGCCCGTCTTTAGCACTTGATCGAACAATTCCGGCCGTATGGTGGCCTGCATGGTATCGGTTACGTGGGCCGCATCCTGATTTTGCCTGTCAAAGGCTGCGGCCATGAAATCGATGTCGGCGTGTTTGCGTTTGTCCGGCGCGTCGGCGAAGGCGATGTCTTGCGCTTCCACCGCATAGTCGATCCTCACGGCCTTGTGTTCCTGATCGGGCGGCAGAACCTGCACTCGCAACAGCAGCATAGTGGATTCGGGCACCGTGGGCAGCATCGCCGCGGCCAGCATTTTCGCGGCCTGGTCGCCGGTGAATTCTTTCTCGCGGATTGCGTAATAGCCGCGCCGGAAGCGCAGCTCCACGTGGTTTTGGCCGCTTTTCACCTCGATCTTCCTGTAGCGGCCATTCCAGTCGGAATTGGTAGGGGCGTACGCCAGGGTGTAGTAGTTGCTGCCCTCGTCGATGCTGCGCAGCATGGCAGCCTTCAGATCGTTGCCGCCGTAAAAGGCGAATCCGCCGGTTTGCCGGGCGATGTCGGCCATGGCATCCTGCTCATCCCAGCGGTCGGTAGTCTGACGACTGACAAGCGAGGGATTGGAAAGTCCCAGCGAGCTGGAAGCTGCTATGGAAACGCTGGGATTCGACGCCAGACCCCTCACGCTGATCGGATAAACGGCGATTTGCGAAGAGGTCATCAGTGAAGCGGTTTCCAGAATTTCCGCAGTGTGATCGCGATCGTAGCGTGATTGTCCAAGTTGATTGAATTCCGGGTCCATGCGGAAGGGGAACTGGGAAGACAGCCATAGCAGATTCTTGCGTCCTATGTAACCGGAGGTGGAGCGGGCAATCCATTGCAGACTTTGCAGGATCATGTTGATGCGGACTTCGGCCTGGTAGTCCTGCTGCTCGGTCATGGCGGTGGTCAATGCGGCCGCTGTCCCCTGCGACAGGTCGTAGGTGCCCTGGCCGATGCTGGCCCCGATGGATTCCGCGTCCTGGCGATCCTGCTCGGTGGTGATGAGATGAGAAGTGGAGTTGTTGAGCTGAAGGGCCTTGGCCGCGGCCACAAGCGTGGCGCTGCTTCCGGTGAAGCCTTGAATCAAACTGAGGCGCGAATTCAGCGCGAACAAGGCCACGTTGTGGCCGGGCGGGAGATCGGCCAGGAACTTCAACATTTGTTTGCGTGCGTAAGCCTGCTCCAGGAATGGGGTATTCAGCAGGTCGAGCAGGATGATATTGATCGCCTGCCCGGTCGGTTGCATGGTGAAGTTGGTGAACTGGTGCGGCGGCAAATTCAGCGGCGGAGGCGCGGTGTGCTCAGCCACGTGTTCCGAGAATCCCGCGATGCGCTGCGGCTTGCCATCTTCGAGAACGGAGAAGTCGGAAGTCTTTAGCCCAGGGACGAACTTGCCTGACTTATCGGTGGCTACCACATCAACCAGGACCAGCCGCGAGCTGGCGTGAAAGGTTGGAACGGAGCCGGAATCGGCGGCCGTAGAAGTCGGTAAGGATGCCGCCGGTGAGGGTGGTTGGCCGCCGTTCTGCGCCCATAGACGCATCGATACGACGAAAAAGAGAAGCAGACACAGCAAGGCGCCAATGCGATGGAGGTAGCTTCGAGCCTGCAAGGGAATCCCTTCCGGGGGGAAGAGAACGGGTGTTGTGCCCTGTTCCTGATGCATATTCTGTTCGAAGAGCGAGGGTTTTGCAAGCTTGGAATGACCACCGTCTCGGTCGCGTCCAATAGTTGTAAGAGGATGGTGGTCAGCGCGAGGTAAATAAGTGCCCCATCTTCTCTTTCTTGGTTTTCAAGTACTCTTCCGCGTGAGCGCTGGCAGTTACTTCGCAAGGGATGCGCTCGACCACTTCGATTCCGGCGCGCTCCAGGGCCGCAACCTTATCCGGATTGTTGGAAAGCAGGCGAACGCGCGAAACTCCGAGAGCCTGGAGAACTTCCGCCGGAAGTTCGAAGCCGCGCTGGTCGGCTTTGAATCCCAACTGCTCGTTGGCTTCGACGGTGTCGAGGCCGCCATCCTGCAGTTCATAGGCCTGCAGTTTGGCCATGAGGCCAATGCCGCGTCCTTCCTGTTGTTCGTAGACTAGTACTCCAGAGGCCTGCTGGGCGATCATCGCGAGCGCCATCTCCAGTTGCTGGCGGCAATCGCAGCGCAAAGAACCGAACACGTCTCCGGTGAGGCATTGCGAGTGGATGCGAACCAGCGCGGGTGCGGAGTGGATGTCACCCATCACCAAAGCAACAGCCGTCTCTGGAGGACGGTTCTCCCCGGCATCTGCTTCGAAGCCGAAGATGCGGAACTTGCCCCAGCGAGTGGGGAAGTCGGCTGAGGCAACTTGTCGGACGGATGCTGAACTCACTCCATGATTATAGCGGGCGGCACGCAGGCTGCCCGATTGCGAATGATAAGATGCCGATATTGGGTCCCAGCTATGCGCGTACGGAGGAGGCGGGAGTATCTGTTTCTGGCCATTGCGGCCGCCGGTCTGGTAGTCGTCATGGCCGTGCGGGCGCAAACCCCGAGCACGATTGCAGATCAACTGAGCACCGAGGACCGGGTGCGCAAACCGGGATGGTGGCCGACCAAAGGCACGCCCACGCGCGACCAGTTCGCTGGAACTGCGGCTTGCGCCGAATGCCACGCCTCGCTGGTGGCCAGTCAGAAGCAGCATTCCATGGCCCGCAGTTCGACGCTGGGGTCGAATTCCGAGATTCTGCGCCAGAGCGACGGCAAGAGCTTTCGCATCGATTCCTACAATTACAGTATCTCGCGGGCAGCTGACGGGACGATTAACTACTCCGTCAGCGACGGGGACCACTCAATGTCCGCGCCGATCAGTTGGTCGTTCGGCACCGGCAAAGTCGGACAGAGTTATTTGTCGGAAGAAAAAGGACGTTTCCGCGAAGTGCGCTTCACTTACTTTCACAATTTGCAAACCTTCGCCATCACACCCAATCAGTCGGCTTCCGGCGCGAACTCGCTGGACAAGGCGGCGGGGCGCATCGTTGGAGATGACGAAGTCCGCAAATGCTTCGGTTGTCATGCGACCGCGTCGACTACCGCGGGCCGGTTTGATACCAGCCATCTGATGCTGGGAATCACTTGCGAAGGCTGCCATGGGCCCGGGGCGGACCATGTGGCGGTGAAGAAGGCTGGGATCGAAGCCGGAGCGGGTCTGATCGTGAATCCCGGACGCTTCCCGCCGGCTGAGTTGCTGGACTTCTGCGGAGCTTGCCATGTTTCGTGGTGGGACGGGCGCTTGTCGGGAACGCTGGGCGTTGCGTCCGTGCGCTTTGAGCCTTACCGGCTGGAGCAGAGCCGCTGTTGGGGCAAGGGCGATGCCCGCATTACTTGCATCGCGTGCCACAATCCACACCAGCCGCTGGTGCGCGATAGTGCGTCGTACGATCCCAAGTGCCTGGCTTGTCACGTTACGGCCGCGGGCGCGAAGCCAACGGCGGATAAACCTGGCGCAGCGTGTCCGGTGGCGACGAAAGACTGCGTGAGTTGCCACATGCCCAAGTTCGAGGTGCCGGACATGCACTTTGAATTCACCGACCACCGCATTCGCGTGGCGCACAAGGGCGATCCGTTTCCCAACTGAACGGCGCCGCGTGGCCTTCGCTCAAGAACGCTGCTAAAATTGCACATACCATCTCACCCCGAGTGGGGCTATAGCTCAGCTGGGAGAGCGCATCGTTCGCAACGATGAGGTCGTCGGTTCGATCCCGACTAGCTCCACCATGTTTTCAGTTTTTACTCCGACGCATCGATCGCCTGAGTGATGAGCCGAGATTAAGTGGTACGCGGCGAGGGATTCCGCGGGGTGGCGCGAACCTGACGATTTGCTTTGGAAGCACTTCGCTTCGGATTAGCTCCTGTCGCTGAGCTGGGCTGGAATTTGTTCAAGGATGGACGTTGGGCCTCTCCGAATGTCAGAAGGAAGACTTCGCCTACGGGAAAATACTGAACCCTGCCTTCGGCGATAAAGGCCACTACGCTTTCGGTGCCGCCGACATATTTGCCATGCAGATGCCGGCCATCCCGAAGCTCAATCGAATCCGCGTGCGCGATACCTACTACGACGCCCGCGAGCAGGCACACAAGTAAGCAACAACGAAGAGTGATGGCTCGTTTCATCGACTTCGGTCCGATTTGATTCTGCCGCATCATCCATCGAGCAGAGCGTGGGCTCCTGCAAGTCTCAGCGATACACCAACTCGCCACACAAAAATAGCTCTCATTCCTCGGGCGAAGCAATCCCGCCAAAGCCGTAGGCCGCTTGGGAATTTGCTGTAGGAAATTCTCGTTTTCCACAAACTTCCTCGCGCTCGGCGTGCGCCCGTATTTCCGGGCGATAGATCCGGCAGTGATTTGGAAGTTCGATGATCTTCCCCCGCTGATCTGGAGGAACCCATTTGGCTTTGGATTGAAAGCCGGTCGGAATATAAAACGGAATGACGTTCGCCATGTTGCATCCTGCCTTCCTTGACGTCCGGCTGGAAAACATCCGGTGTCACTTTTTCTGCCATCTCCTTAGCGTTAACTCCGTAAACCAGCCCTCGCAGAGTGCTCGACTACCGTTCGTGCATGAGATGAGGCGAGCAGGCAGCGAGAAGTCGCCGCGTCCGCGCTTGATGCCGTATGCCATCAGGAATTTAGCTGTATTTTGCCGGTCGGTTTCCGGGTCAGGATTTGCCCTAGGTTTGGTACAGCAAGTCTCATATCGAAGTACAGGGCGAACTGGATGGACGATGTGCGTGATCGACCCTAGGCTGATTGTGCTGCAGGTAGCCACGTTTCATTTGCGTGGAGACTACGAATACAAGGAGAGCCCCTTGAGCACGCACATCAATCCGGCAGACAGTTCGAACTCAGAGCCCAATCTGATCGCTCGCGCCCAGCACGGCGATGGTGACGCCTTCGCTGCGTTGTTTAATGCGCACAAACAGCGCATTTACGCCATTTGCCTGCGCATGACCAACAACGTCGCCGAGGCGGAAGACCTGACGCAGGATGCATTCATTCACGTGTCGCGCAAGTTATCCACGTTCCGCGGGGACTCCGCCTTTTCCACCTGGCTGTACCGCATCGCGGTCAACACGGTGCTGATGCATTTCCGAAAGAAATCGTCCTCACGCCAGATATCGCTGGATCAGCCTGTCGAGGGGGAAGCGGGTCCGCCGAAGCGTGAGTATGGCCATGTGGACCAGCGGCTCTCAGGGTGTATCGACCGCCTGGCACTGGTGCGGGCAATCAAGGAGCTTCCTCCCGGGTACCGGATGATTTTCCTGCTCCATGAAGTTGAGGGGTTTGAACACAAGGAGATTGCTCAACTGCTGCATTGTTCGGTCGGAAATTCAAAATCACAGCTGCACAAAGCGAAACTCAAAATGCGGGAACTGCTGTCGCCGGTGGCTAATGTCCGGGCTATCGCTAAAGCGAGGCCGGAGATGCAAGTCGCGACGGTTGCGAGCGTGGCGTATGCGAGGCAACTCGACAAGGGCAAAGAGTCAACCAATCTTGTGGTCATGGAAGATCGGGGAATGCCAATTTCCGCAATGCAAGGCGCGGCCTTGTCGTTGGAAACTGCGTCCTGATTATTTAGAGGTCTCATTCTACGGGGAGAGGTCCTGGCGCAAATGGAAGTCGGAGTGGTTCTCATAGTCGGTTCTGCAAGCGGCGATGCCCTCGCAGCAAGTAATGTCAATGTTCTCAACGAAACGTTTTCTTCGGCGCCAGCGGTCATGCTGGACGTCTTAGGGGAGCCGGTTCTGCACAGGATAGTAGAGAGCTTGCACCAATCCGGCGTGGGACCGATTTGTCTCGTCGTGGATCCGGAGCTTGCCAACGATCCGGTCATCGAGAAGATGGGACGATCACGAGTGCAGGTGGTTCCCAGCTCTGAAAATGAAGTAGGGGCGGCGACGCAACGGGCGCTCACAACCTTCAAAGACCAGGGTCTGAGGACTGGAATCATCATGCGAGCGGCGGCTTACGTGGAATTGGACATCGCGGAGATGGTTCATTTTCACCGTAACAGCCGTCAGCGAATCACTTTTGTGCGAGATGGCGCGGGCCGTCTCGATATGACGATCGTGGATTGCGCTGCCCCCGAGAAGGTTTCACTCTCTCTGTCTCGAGTCTGGGCAAGCATGCCCGCAACACGGGACTATTTCCACGGTGGGTATACGAATCGTCTACGCGGCGCCAAAGACTTGCGGCGGCTAGCGCAGGACGCCCTGTTGCGGCGTTGCCGGATCAGGCCGAATGGAGTCGAAGTCAGGGGTGGCATCTGGATCGCGAAGAGCGCCCGTCTTCATCCTCGGGCGCGGGTTGTGGGCCCAGCCTACGTGGGCGCGAATACTCGTTTGCGCGCCGGTGCGCTGGTTACGCGTTGCGCCAGCATCGAGCGAAACTGCGAGGTCAGCTGCGGCTGCGTGGTTGAGGACGCCAGCATCCTGCCCGGCACCTTTCTGGGCGTAGGCCTTGAGATCGCCCACGTAGTTGTAGACCGCACCCGATTGGTCGATGTACGGCGGAACATTGAAGTTGAGATTGGCGACCTGGGCATCATCGGATCGACTTCGTTCGAGGAAACATTCCGTGTCCGGGATTTGATTCGATCGCTATCCGCCAGAGCGGCCCGTTCTGCATGGCAAAGACTGTCCGCAAGTCTTGACAGTCTGCTAACCCCACGGCCCGAACCTGTACCGGCATCGGAACAGCCTGCCGACCGCGATAGCAAGGCGTGGCCAATGTTTGAAAAACTGCCGGGAACGGTAAATTCAGGAACCGTCTGAAAGGCTAAGCCGCCATGGATGCCCCATCTTCTGTCATGGTCAAAACGCTGGCAAAACGTTTCTGTGGGAGTGAGGTGACGGTATTCCGTCGTGAGATGGATGCTGTCTTCAGGGTCGATCAGCCGCGGGTTGTGTTTGATCTCTCCGCGGTTACGAATCTGGACTCAATGGGCATTGAGGCGCTGTTGCAGTGTCTGTTCGAGATTGTGCGGCGCGATGGGGAGTTGAAACTGGCGGCACTGTCTGCGCAGGCAGGTCTGATTCTTGAGGTGAGTCGTGTGGGGCGTTTTTTCGACCTCTTCCCGACAGTGGACGATGCGGTTAGAAGCTTTGATGTATTTCTGCCGGGCCAGAGCGATTTCCCCGACCCCTGGAACACGCTCGGAGCCGCCCTGAACCCTAACCCGATAGCAACTCGCCAGCCGGATATTGAGCGAGGTTAGCAGAACATAGCAGGCCTGGAGGCAGCTTATGAATTTGCGTGTAGTCCACGCGGCAGCAATCGGGGGTCTCGCGCTCGCTCTGCAGCTGGCGACGCCCGCCATCGCACAGGAGGCGCAGGCCAAGAACGATTTGCAGCAGCAACCGGCATCTTCCACTCACACGGATAGCGACTCCGCCGTCCAAAGCGTGTACGTCGATGCCCCCAGCGCCAGCCTGAGCAAGGAATCCAGCCAGACTGCCCCTGTCACGTTTGCGCAGGTACAGCAAGCTATCCCGATGACCAGCGAGGAGACGGAGAAACATCAGGATGCGGCTCGCCCTACACAACCACCGCAAGGAGCCGCCGCCGCGCACGTACAGCCGGCAACCGGCACGGCCGCTTCTGAACCTGCGGGAGCAGCCATCGCGCCCGCCAAGCAACGGCGGGTTCGCTCTTATCTGATTCGCCTTGGAGCCGTAGCCGGGGCAGGTATCGCGGTGGGCACGGTGTTTGCGCTTTCCAGCGCCAGCCCCAGCCGGCCTCCCGGCAGTCACTGACGAATGATGACTGGCGTGGAGCGAAGATTGGCGGAAAAGAATCGGGTGAGGGATTTGAGAATGCCGGATTCGAGACCGGGAGTTCGTCCTCTGCTCATTACATTCTCCGGCGTCGATGGAGCAGGGAAGAGCACGAGCATCGCCAGTTTGACGGCATGGCTTGCGAGTGCGGGAGTACGAGTGCGTACCGTCGAGTTTTGGAACACTGTAGTGGTTTTTCGCCGCCTGCGGGAAACCGTTACGGCTGCATGGTTCCGCGGGGAAACTGGAGTTGGCGCCCCGGGGAGGCCGGTTGAGCGGCGAGATAAAAACTTCCGGCCCTGGTATGCGACCTTGGGGCGTTCTGTACTTTATTTTCTCGATGCGGTGCACTTGAGAGTGGTCGTGAAGAAGGCGCTTCAGTCGAAAGCTGACGTGGTGGTGTTCGACCGCTATATCTACGATCAACTTGCTACGCTCCCACTGGAGCGCAACGCAGTGCGAATATACGCCCGCCTGCTGGCCATGCTGGCTCCACGGCCGAATATCGCGTACTTACTGGACGCGGACCCCGACGCAGCCTTTGCCAGAAAGCCTGAGTATCCGCTCGATTTCCTGCGCGAGTACCGCCGAACATACTTGAGTTTGGATGAGTTGTTGGGATGCATGACTGTAGTTGATCCTCTTCCCCTCGAAGAGACGCAACGAAAAATTGCTCTTGAGTTTGAGACGAATTGGCTGGCGTCGAGCCATACAGGCAACATCGTAGACGGCGCGCCCAGTGCTGAGTTCGCGGAGTTCCGCACGAACAACATCCTCGCCTTAGTCTCTCCTCCCAGACAACGTTGACTGCGCAGTGCCCATCCAAGAGATGCGCGAACGGATTGTCATATGGACGAGAGAACCTTGGACGACAAATTGGGACTGGTTATACCGACACTCAACGAAGAAGCGAACATCGGAACGTTGCTGGATCTGGTTCGGGCGAATCTCGATTTACTGGATCTCGATTATGAGCTGATCGTGGTCGATGACAACAGCACGGATCGGACGGCGCAAGTGGTGCGGAGTTTCGAAAAGTCCGACCCCCGCATACGCCTGCTGGTCCGAAGCGAGGCTCGCGGACTTTCCGGAGCCGTCATCTACGGCTGGGAACGCACAAACGCAAATATTCTCGGAGTCATGGATGCGGACTTGCAGCATCCCCCGGCAATGCTGCCGGCACTCATCGCTGAGATCCGTGACCGCAAAGATATTGCGATCGCCAGCAGGTATCTCGAAGCAAACGGCACGGAGGGCTGGAACCCGACTCGCCGCGCAGTTTCCGTCCTCAGCACATGGATGACGCTGCCGTTCCAGAAGCGCGGCATTCGAGTGCGGGATCCCATGTCCGGTTTCTTTGTCGTACGCCGACAGTGCATTGAAGGGCTCGAGCTGCAACCCCAGGGTTTCAAGCTGCTGCTGGAGATACTTGTGCGCGGACACATCCGCTCAGTTGCGGAAATTCCTTATCACTTTGGCTTGCGGTATGCGGGCAGCAGCAAGGCCAACTGGAGGGTCGCGGTCAACTACCTCCAGTTGCTGGGCCGCCTTTCGCGCAACGCTCTTTTAAAGTCAGGTTCCTAGTGAAGATTTGTCTGGTGACAGCATTTCCGCCGAGCCGGGGGGGACTCAACGAGTATGGATTTCATCTCGCGCAGGCGCTCGCCGCTTTTCCGCTGCTCAGCGTCACCATCCTGGCTGACGAATTGAATGTCCCGGCGTCCGAGCTGGAAGGTTTTGATGTTCTGCGGTGCTGGTCTTTCAACTGCCTGACCAATCCTTGGCGCCTGGTGCGCAGTATCGTGCGCCATCGTCCCGACGTGGTGTGGTTCAACCTGGGCTTCGCTTCTTTCGGCAGCCGTCCGCTCCCGGCGTTTTTTGGCCTGGTAACGCCCTCGCTGCTGCGCGGTCTCGGTTATTACACCCATGTCACGTTGCATCAGATCATGGACACAATGGACCTCGACGACGCCAAGGTTCCGTATCCTCGCCTGTATCGAATCGGGGGTTGGATCGCCACTCGGCTGCTGTTAATGGCGAACTCTATTTCTGTGCTGATCCCGGCCTATCGGCAGGCTCTGATCGAAAAATATGGCGGGAACAATGTTCATTTCCGTCCGCACGGAATTCTGTTCGGGCATCCCGAAATTCCCGACTTGGCCAGCCGAGGCAACCCAGTACACCGAATTCTGGCATTTGGAAAATGGGGTACGTACAAACGTCTGGAGCCTCTGATTGAAGCGTTCGAAAGGGTCTCGGCTCAACGGAGCGATGTACAGCTTGTCATCGCAGGGAGCAACCATCCAGAGACGCCAGGGTATGTGGAATCGGTTGCGCAGCAATTTGCCGGAAGACAGAACATGGAATTCCTGGGCTACGTGCCTGAAAACGGCGTGGCAGAGCTTTTCCGTAGCGCGAGCCTGGTGGTTCTCCCGTACTCCTCAGCCGCGGGGTCGAGCGGAGTGGCTCATCTGGCTTGTGAATATGGCCTGCCGATCGTGGCCGCGGATCTTCCCGAATTCAGAAACATGGCCAGCACCGAAGGCCTTGCAATTTGCTTTTATGAACCGCGAGATACAAATCGATTGGCGGACGCTTTGACGTCCCTGCTCGACCATCCGGAATGGCAACGGCAGATGGCGGAGCGCAACTTCGCCGCAGCTCTGCGCATGACCATGCCCACCGTGGTCCGCCGTTATCTCAGGCTCTTCGAACTGCGTCATTCTTCGCGGGCGCTCACACCCGTGCTGCGCGCGCGCCAGCTCCCGCCCTGGCTGCCGTTTCGTGCTTTTTGGGCGTCGTTTCTGGCGCGCAAGGCCACGGCCTGGCACTACTATCCGCCGACTGAGTGAGTCACTCGCGCTTCGTTAGGCCGCAGATTCCAATCAGAAACACTGAAACTGCGGCGCCGCCGTACCGACGGAAAGCTTATTGAAAACGCTTTTCTGCTGCTGCTGATACCACCCATTCACCAAAGAGTAGTGGATCCACTGCACCAGGCCATAATGCTGCGCGAGATAGAATTCCTCTTTGTCGCTGCACTTTCCCTTGTCATCGCAGTCGTAGCGATAACTTATGACCAGAGCAGGAAGGTTTTTCGGCAGATCTCCTCCCAAGGTGATCTTGTATGGTCCCCAGACCTGATTGATGGCCTTCTTCAGATCATGCACCGTGTAGTTGCTGCAGTCGGTGTAAATGGCATAACTGGTGTCAGGCACATTGATCGTCGATCCCGGAAAGCCGCCTTTGGCGCATCGCGGGGCGAAAGGCATATTGGTGTTGTAAAGAGATTTCTTGTAGGTGTGCGGATCATTCCAGGCGTACTCGGTGATCCACAGATAAATGTAGTTGCTGTCGTAGAGCTGGATATCCCAGGGATAACCGTTGGCTCCCTTGGTCCAGTAAAACTTATCGGGCCATATCGCAGTGTAGAGAGGATTGGCAGTGCCGGTCAGATACTGCGTTGACCGAACGCTGGAGTCCAGGGTCATCCAGTCCAACATGTCATAGGTGCCTGCCGGACAATTCATGGTGGATTCTGCGTGAGCGGGTTTGGTGCAAACCAGAATAAACGTAAAGGCAAGGACGGCCGACAATGCGGCCCAGTGAAGTTTCAACCGACGCCTCCTGCAGCGGAGCGAAGCCACTCCGTCAGAGAATGTATTTGCGACCCGAAATTCGGGTGCAGTGTGGCGCCAGTCTATCTCCGAGGGGCGGGCCTGCAAATGCGCATAACGGCTGAGTTCGACTTAGATTAGTTACGTAGTTGTTTACCACCTGGGTTCGGTGAGCGTATGGGGTGTGTGAGGTTGAATCTGGCGCGCACGGCTCGCCGACGGCGATCCGCTCGCATATTCGAGGATTATCTCGGTTACAGGCCGAGGGGTTGACCACAGGGGACACAGGGCTTCACGTGGGCCAGCCTGGACTATTCGTCATCGGTGAGGAAATCCCGGTCAGGAGGGGGTTGCAATCTTGATGATTTTTTTGCGGACGGCGTAGGCGACCAGCTGCGCGCGGTTATGAACGTTCAGCTTGTGCATCAGGTTGAAGCGATGAGACTCGACGGTTCGGACGCTGAGTTCAAGAAGGGTCGCAATATCTTTCGCCGATTTGCCTTCGGCGAGCAGTTTCAATACCTGTTGCTCGCGAGGCGTCAGGCGTGAAACCCGGACTCGCGCCTTGGGGTTGAGGCGTTGCTCCTGGAATACGTCGATCATTTTGCTGAGCAGTTGTGGGCTCAGGTACTTTCCGCCGCGATAAACATCTCGGGCAGCGGCGATCAACTGCTGAATGGGGGCGTTCTTGAGAACGTAACCTGCCGCGCCAGCCTCCATGCACTCCATCACGTATTCCTCGTCGTCGTACATGGTGAGGAACAGGACTTTGCTTCCGGGGGACTGCTTCCGTATCTGCCGGACGGCTTCAAAGGACGAGAGCCCCGGCATGGCCACGTCCATCAGCACGATGTCGGGCCGCATCTCGCGCGTCTTCTGAACTCCTTCCTGGGCATTGGCGGCTTCTTCCACCACTTCGATGTCGGTTTCCCGGTCGAGCAGTTGCCGGATCCCCTGGCGTACCAGGGTATGGTCGTCCACGAGAAGGCATCTGATCTTTTGCATCACGTTTTCGAAAAAGACATGGATCTAGTTACTCTCCCGACGCTCGCTTCTGCATGTCCTCGCGCATCGATAGCAACCGCGAAAGCGTGATCGGCTGCGGAGCTGCCGGGGGCGGATGCGAAATACTCGCCGATATCCGAGTGCCACGGCCCTTTCGAGATCGAATGCGGAACGTTCCTCCGAGACTTTTGATCCGTTCTCTCATGCCGAACAGGCCGTATGAATTCCGATGAGCGTTGGCGCCTCGACCGAAGCCGACACCATCGTCGGTAATCAGCAGGTGCACGCTGCCTCCATCCCGGCGCAGGTCAATCTGCACATGCTTGGCTTGCGCGTGTTTGGCAATATTGTGCAAAGCCTCCTGCACCAACCGATATAAGGCCAGCTCGGTTTCGGGAGACAAACGCCCAAAGTGAGCAGAGATATTCACCTCCACTTGCGTGTCTCCGGATCGGCTGAGGGTTCGCGCCTCTTTTCGAATGCCTCCGATCAATCCCAGTTTTTCCAGCGCTTGCGGCGATAGTCGGGCCACAATTCTGCGCAACCCCTCAATCGTGCGATCGATCACCGCCAATGCTTCGCCGAGCGTCTTGTGTGTGTTGCGACTGGTCGAAATCTCCTGCAGCATCCCCAGGTAAAAGCGCACGACAGTCAGGCCCTGCGCTGTCTCATCGTGCAGTTCCCGGCCGATCCGGCGGCGCTCTGCCTCTTCGATCTGAAACAGGTAACGAGCGATCTGAGAGGCTCCCGGATCCAGAATCGCGGGATGGACCGCGGAGCGTCTGCGAGCTACGCGATTAGTCAAAGAGTGCCTTTCCCAGCCTGCCGGCACATCACAGCTAAAGGATAGGGCTGAAGCAACTTGTCAGCTTTGCGCTTGATTATGGTGCGCTTCCGTCTTGATTGGTTGCTTGGCAAACTACGTTCCAGCACACCATCCAGACACGCGCTGGATCAGGGCCGGCTTATCGCGGTCGAGGCTGGGCGGTGCGGGCTTTGCGTTCTGCTTTATCGTATCGGGAGTCGCGGCAAGGTCACGTTTTCGGCTACGTAGCCCGTGCCGTCGAAGCGGGCGGAGATGATCACGTCTGCGCCCTCGTGGAGACGGCTTTCGTTTTCCAGTCTTTCCGCGCCAAACTGGATTCGGTATTTCTTGTTGTCAGTCGCGCTCGCTACCACCAGTTGGCGCGATTCCAGATCGAGAAAAGTGATCCGGCCCACGAAAGTGAAGACACTACCCGGGGAAGCCAAGATCTGAACCTCGCGTGCAACAGCCCGGCCCGAGCCTGGCATGAAACTGACACGTACCAGAGCACCCACGAACAGAGCGGGGTTTTGCGCATTGGCGTTGCCCTGCAAGACGAACTCAATTGGCTGAGATGAAAGCTCGTCGCGAACAGTGAACTGTCCGGTCGCCGGGTCGCAGGCGGTGACCTGACCACTGGCTTCGCCTGGGCCTGCAATCGACGGCAGGTGAATCGTTCGAGCAAATACCTTGGAGCCGAGCAATACCGTTTCCACGTGAACCGAGTCTCCGGAATGGAGAGAGTGGACATCGGCCAATTTTCCGTCGCGAACGAACTGGGTTCGCGGATCGAACGAGACCTCCAGCTTATGTGCACCGAAGGGGTGCAGCACCAGACGATCACGCACGGGGTCGATGCTTTCCACCACGCCGCCGATCAGGCTGGCCGGGGTTGACTTCAACTGCGGAAGGTCGAACAAGGGGTCGCGTCCTGAAACTCGGGAGGCCTCGGGCTTTTCGGAGATCACGACCGGTTGCGGATTAGCCTCCTTTAAACCGTACGCCGCAATGTCCTGGCACGCAGCCAAGGCGGTGGCGGCCAGAAGCATTGTTAGCGGTGCTATACGGCGAGCCAGGCTCATGGTTCCTGCTCCTCGAAGTCGATCTTTGGATGGCTTTCCCGGCCTCCGCGTTACCCGCGCACCACCGACATATCGATTATTTTCCCGATCGCAGGCGCTGCCTTCGGGCAAACCCAAACCCTTACGTTTCATCCAAGTAGGGTCGACGGACAGAACTGTCCGAAGGAGCAGGAAAATGTTTCTGGATCGAAGATATGCCTTGGTCGTGGCTCTAATGAGCGGTCTGCTCTCGTATCCTGCGCACGCCGGCGACCTTCGCATCACGCTGCCGAAACGAAGCAAAGCAACACCGGTGCAGCAACTCAACCGCGACGGCGTTGAAGCGATTAAGAAACATGAGGTAGATAAAGCGAACAAATTGTTCTACCAGGCCTATTTACTCGACCCGAACGATCCCTTCACGCTAAACAATCTAGGCTACATTTCAGAGCTGGCAGGGGATTTGGATCGTGCTCAGCGCTTTTATTCGCTAGCGCAGGGACAGTCGTACGAAGCGGTTGTGGATCGATCGAGCAAATCCAGCCTCCAGGGGAAGACGATAGGGCAGGCGGCGGGGGGAAGCGACCTCGAGATGGAATCGAATCGCGCCAACCTCGAAGCCATGCGATTGTTGCAGCAGGACCGCGTCTCGGAGGCCGATGACGAGTTGCAGGCGGCGCTGCGGGAAGATCCTAGAAACCCATTTACGCTGAACAACCTTGGCCTGATCAAAGAAAAAGAAGGCGATTTGCAGGGTGCATTCAATTATTACCAGCAGGCCGCGAGCCTACGCTCGCAGGAGCCGGTGATCGTGGCCACCGATCGCGACGCGCGCGGTCTGCCAATCTCCGAAGTCGCGCAGCGCAATGCGCTCCGCGTGCAGGAGCGTCTTCCTGAACAGAACAACCTGGACAACAAGCTCGCGCGGCTGAGCTTCCTTGGAGTTTCCGCAATCAATCATAACAACCTGGATGCAGCCCATAGCTACTTTCAACAGGCGGTTCAACTGGCCCCCGGAGACGCTTTCGCTCTGAACAACATGGGATACCTATCTGAAGTGGATGGCGACCAGGAAGCCGCCGATTCGTATTACAGAAAGGCCCAGTCTGCTCAGGACGCTATGGCGCGGGTGACGGCATCGACCCGTCACAGCGCGATCGGCATGAGGCTGGATCAATTGGCGGGAGATAATAACAACAAGGTAGATGCCGCGCTGGAAGCTGAACTCAAGGCGAAGCGCCTTCATCCGACTCCAATCGTGCTCAAGCATCGTGACAACACGCCCGTGGTGGAACCAGCGGCGGCTGCGCCGGGTCCTTAGGGAAACTCTGATCCAGTATCCGAACCAAGTTGTAAACCACAGAGGACACAGGGGAGCATAGCTGGGGACGGTCTCATTCTTGTACCGGCCCATCACTTTTCTTTAGCATCTCTTCCACCACAGCGTCGCCGTCGCTGGCTAAGTAGCGAATGCTGTTCTTCGTGTAATTCCACAAGGTGGAGAGGTCAGTCTTATACCAGCAACACTCCGCCATGCGTGGGGAAAAACCGCAGAAGAAGCGGAAGCGCTTACAAACCGTTGGCGGCGAGAGAAGCATGGCTGCGACCATGCGGTGGTTGCCCTCAATCACGGTCAGGGGACTGCAATCATCGGTTCCGATCAGCAACACGGCCGTGGCAGGCCCTTCTTCCTGCCGAAGATGACTGCTCAAGGAGCGTATCTTGGCCAGGAAGTCACCGTTGAATCCGTTGCCGGCATGAGCGCGAATGTTGTCAGCAATTTCCTGCAACGCGAAGTTGCCGCGGGCAATGCCCCGCCAGTGAGAACGAGGAAAGATTCGCACGCGTGCCAGATCGGCAGGCTCCAGTTGCACCTCCCACCACTGCGTACCGGCCGGCAACTCACGCCACATCCTGCCTCGCCGGCGGAATAACAGAGCCCGGCGCAAGCAGTTTTCCCGCGGATCGGTGAGATCGGGCGACAGCACCAGCGATTCCAGCCGCTGCCAGTAGCGATGAAATTCCGGCTGATAAAATTCGTTCTTGAGAAACTCGGCGATGACTTCGTCCTCGCGGAGACGCCGTAGTTTCAGGAGCTGCGCAGCCTCTGCCTGCAACACCGCTTCTACGAAGTCGGCGGTTTTCAGGCGAACGAATGGGACAAAAACGCAAGCCAGCAACATCAGCATCAGTGCAAGCTGAACTTCGATGACTTGATGCAGAGTGGAGTGGAACAAACAAATGCCGGCAGCAATCGCACCGCTAAAGACTAATTGCAGCCAGCCGGTGTTTCCGATCTTGCGCGACATCTCGTAGGTGATCAGCACAACGCTCAGGCAGTACACGCCGGTGGCCGCCACATAAAGCATGGGGAGAGAAGCGTAGCCATTGTGCGCGCCTAGCTGGAACCCGGCTCCGAAAAGTCCTTTCCAAACCACGTTGGGCAACAGCCATAGGCCGAGCAAAGACAGAAGAGCGATCAGCAGGACCATCAAAAGCGGAGTGATAACCACGACGCGGCGGTTGGGTTGGTCACGCTCCGCGCCGGCGGAAACAGGAAACATGCTACTCACCACGGACCAAGCGGACATATAAACCACTCGTCCGACTACCGCCACTGCGGCATACAGGCCTGCCTCCGCGGGTGGAAAGAAATGCTTCACTAACAGAATGTCCACGTTATTGATGATCACCTGGCCGACGAAGAACACGATTGCCTGGATTCCCTCGAACAAGGACTCCGGCAGTTCAGCCTGCACTGCTGTCTTCACCTCGCGCGGAGGTCTTGCGCCCAGGTAGGCGAAAATAACTGAAGCTGACACGGCGGCAACCACTCCGCGCACCCCTAGCCCTAGAACAAGAAATGCGATGGTGGCGCCCAGTTTCACAATTCCTTCGAGAATGAAGTTGAGACTGAGCCTGCGAAAATCGCACATGCCCTGCAGCAATCCGCGCCGGACGCCGAGCGGAATGTAGAACGCCGTTCCTACTCCGAGAAGGACGATCAGCATCGGGCTCGGCAGATTCAGATAGCGCGAAATAAGCTGGCTGGCCAGCACCAGAGTGGCGCCGACGACCACTCCCACTCGCCAGGAGCGCCGGTGCAGAGTTACATAGACAGCAGCTTTAGTGGACAGAGAGACGTTTTTCGCGACAAATTTCGCGCAGACGAATTGAAAAGAAAGCGTCACTGCCGACAGCAGCATCAGCAGCGTGTAAACCGAAACCGCATGGCCGAATCCCGCGGCGCCCAACGAGCGGGCAATCACCACGTTGTAGACCAGATTGATCACGCTCACCAGGGCCGAGCCGATCAGCAACGTCATGCTGCCGGTGAGGATGGTGGAACGCAGAGACTGTGGCGCGGGGAATATCGGCGCAATGTCGCCGACTGTGGCCAACTCGGGCGCTAAAGTCAATTCTGGCTCACTGCGCTTCATAGACCGATCCCCCGGGATATCTGAACAAAATCGTGCAAGACGTTATCCGCCTCAGAAGCTCAGCCGGACGATCGGAAGAAGGGTGTTGCCGTGGCCGGACCCGGAAAAGTTATAGAACTGCTGTTGCTGCAGCCCAAAGGAAAAGCGCAGCGGGTAGGCGATAGGGACATTCCCGCCCTCGTCCCGCACTGTCCCGCGGATTGGCTTCACGTAAGAAACGAGAAATCCGCTCTGCACGTTGTCATAAGAATGGAAGCCTTTTCCCTGGGACCAAGCCACTGATCCTTCGATCGTCCAGCGGGCGGACGGTTTGTATTCGAATTGCGTCACCGGCCGGATGGCCTGCGCGATGGCGTAGTTCTCATCCTCGACTCTCCAGGAGCGGAGATAGTCTCCCAGCACGGTGAGCCGAAGGCTGCTTCCGAAGTGCCGTTGCAAGCCCACGTATGCATCGGTCGTGTAGTACTCGCGAATCGCTGGTCCGAATTGCACGTCGCGTGCGCCATAACCGGTAACCAGCGCGGTTCTGCCCCAGGGGCGTCCGACGGTGAACGCCAGACTGGCGGAAAGATCGCGCGAGTGCAGGTCCTGCTCGGTGAAAGGCCCGCTTTCGCGAATCAGGCTGCCGGAGAGAGAAATCCAATTCATGATTGGACTGGTGGACATATACAGGAACTGCCGGAACAAGTTTTGGTTCATATCCACCGGCGAAATGTGGTCGCGGCGGACGGTGAATTGGATCCCGGGGTTCAGGAAAACGTTCACGCCGGCCAGGCGCACCACCGGGCTGATTCCGGTGTTTAATGTCGTGTCATAAGTGTCGCGGTCTTGAATTACGAACCGGCTGGGAAAGGACAAACTGCCACGAGCGTTGCGCTCCTCGAAGAATCCGCTGAGCGTCGGCAGGCCTTCGAGGTGCAAATGATAACCAGCATCGGCGCGGCTTTCGTACGAGTAACGTGGCGGGGGAAGCTGTGAGGCGGAGGCTCCGGAGAGCTTTGCATCCATCGTATAGATGTTGATGTCCTCGAAAATAGGGGAGAACGATGCCACGGTGGAGACGCTGACTTTCTCATTGATCTCGCGGCCCTCCTCGGCGGCTAATTCGTACTGTGACTCTTCTGCTGTTCTGTCGGTGCCCGCGACCTGGTCTGCGCGGGCGTAGGCCGCCAGGGCCTGGATATTCATTTGGCGCTGGCGATACAGGGCCGCTTGCGTCATGAGGAAATCGTAGCTCTTGTCCGAGGCATCCTGTCCGGCGATGACCGACATCTGCGTCTGCGCGCTCTGAGTCTGGCCTTCGGCGAGATAAGCGTTAGTCAATCCCAGCGCGACCACTTCAGGATCGCCGCCTTCGGCTTGGGCCCGCTCCAGGAACTTTCTGGCCAACTCGTAGTCATGCGTCGAGAGAAAAATCTCCGCGGCCTCCACCATATGCTGCGACGTAATAGGTGTATTTCCAATTCGCGCTTCCGCGAACCCCAAGGCTACTTGCTGCCGTGCGTCGTCCCAGCGGCCTTCGCGCACGAAAACCCGGGCGATGGCCAGGCGAGTTTCAACTCCGTCTCCATTCTTGGCTTCGAGGGCGGCAGTGAAACGCTCCATGGCCGCATCACGGTCTCCGAGGTCCAGATACGCTTCTCCAATTGCCAATAGTATGGAACTCTGGCCCGCGCCCAGTTTTTCGGCTTGCTGCGCATTCTGCAGCGACTCTTCCGGACGATGCAGCCGGGCGTACGTCTCTGCCATGCGGGCGTAGATTAACGGTTGGTTGGGCTCCGCCGCGGCAACTTTGTGAAGGAGTTCCGCGGCTTCCTGGTATTGATGGAGCTGATAAAGAGTATCCGCAAGTGCCAGTTCGACCTCAGCGTCGTGGGGAGCGTAATGCAATGCGGCCCGGTATTCCTTCTCTGCACTCAGCAACGTCATGCGCTGCCGGTAGGCCTCACCACGGGTCATGTGCGTGGTGCGGGAAGCCCCCAGCAGCTTTTCCGCGACGTTTACTTCCTTGAGCGATTTGTTCGGCCGATGAAGCTGCAAGTTAGCCATGGCCAGACCGAGATGTGCCTCGCCGTAGTCAGAGCGCAGCTTGATGGCCGCCTCGAAATCTTTGGCCGCGCCGTCGGCCTCTTTAAGGTCATTGCGGACATAGCCGCGATCCAGATAGCCGGTTGCGATGTTGGGATCGCGATTGAGGGCTTCGGTGAAATCGACTTCCGCTTGATGCGGATAGCCGAGCGCGCGGTGAGAGTGGCCGGCGATCAGCCATAGGTCCTTGTCCCGCGGAAGAATCGGCTCGTATTGCGCCACCAAGTTCAACGCCTCGGGATACTTCTTGAGGAAGACGTAGTCGTATCCCAGGTAGACGGGCGCTTCCGGATCTCTGGGAAGCAGTTTCAGCACTTTCTCTCCTAAGTCGGCGGACTCGCGATAATGTCCCGTCAAAGTCAGATAGCGCTCCCGCTCGCGCATGACCTGGGCGTTCTCGTTCATGCGATCGTCGGCGCGGTCCAGCCAGGTTTTGGCCAGCTTGAGATCGTGCTGTTCCAGGGCGGCGTTTGTGCCTCGCGATACGATGATCGCGTTCTTGGGCGCGAACTGATATGCCTTCTGATAGTTGGAGAGCGCCCGCGGAAACTCTTTCTGCGAGGTGTACAGGTCGCCCAGAGCGAGATACGGCACGTGGTCCGTCGGAAACAACTTGGCCACGCGAGAAAAGTAGTTCTCCGCGTCTTTTGGGCGATCTTCATCGCGGGACAGGAAGCCGAGGGACGTTAAGGCCGACTGATTCTTGGGATCAACCTCGAGGACATGTCGAAATAGTTGGAAAGCCTCCTGTCGGCGCTCCAGCTTCCACAGAAGGTTCGCGTAATTCAGCTTGAGATTTATGTTGGCTGAATCCAGCGCGATGGCTTGCTTCAGATCCTTTTCCGCTCCGGCGAGGTCGCCGGAGGACGATTCGACGGCGGCGCGCAATCGCAGGTACTCGGGATTATTGCCCTGGTTGGCTTCAATATCCTTAAGTTGGGCCGCGGCCAGATTTATCTGTTCGGTCGCGTCCTTAGGATTGTCGTCCGCGCGATACTGCTCGGAAAGATTGATGTGTAGCTCGACGGGATAGAGTGGACCCTCCGGCACCGCTTCGGGAAGGCGGGCGATGGCGGTTTGATATTCGCGGATGGCTTCTTCGGGACGGTCCTTCTGAGCCGCCAATTTTCCGCGAATGGCGTGCAGACGGTAGTGATTCGGGTCGAGCGCCTCCGCACGCCGCAGCAACTCCTCGGCGGTTTGGAATTTACCTACGTTCAGTTCGGCTTCGGCCGCCCCGAGTTGGTATCCGATCTCTCCTTTTGCCCCTGATGCGGCCCGCATATAGGCTTCTGCCGCTTCATTCTTTTTGCCGGCAAGTTGATACGTGTAGGCGAGTTCTGCCCAGTAGTCGGCGGATCGCAAATCCACTTGCAGCATGGCGGAAAGCGCCGAATCGAAGTCCCCCGTTTCCCGGTAATAGGCGGCAACCGCGCGCAGAATGTTGGGGTCGTGTGGGGCGCGGCTGCGAGCGCGCTCGAGATATTGCTTGGCTTCGTCCGGCTGCTTGAGAGCTGTGTAAGCCCGAGCCATCAGCAACTCGGTGCGCGGAGCTGCGGCAATGAGTTCGGAACGCTTGAGGAGATCCAAAGCGCGCTGGGGATCGGGAGCCAGAAAAAGCTCTCCCGCCAATTGCAAATCATTGGCGCCGTTTGGATTGGCTTCTATCACCTGCAGCAGAAGCCGCTTTGCCTCCTCATTTCTGCCCATCTTGGCGTAGGTTTGCGCCAAACCAGCAAGCCCCTGAACGGAAGAAGGCCTGACCGTAAGGCCATGCCGAAAGGCGTCGACGGAAACCTGGTAATGACCAGCGAGGCGCGCGGCGTATCCGAACAAGAACCATAAGTCGGCATTTTGCGGCGCAGCTTTGGCGGCGCGCTCGGCATGCGTAGCGGCCGCCGCATACTCCCCGGCGCGCAAGGCCGTCTGGGCTGCCCGGGCCTGCTGAGCGACTTCGAGACCCGACCCCCAACCAAGGCTATCTTGCGACGCAGGCGCAATGTTCGGCGACTCCTGCGGATGATTCTTCTTGTGAGTGGTCCTCGCGTCCGACTGAGGGCCGACCTCAAAGGTCTGCGCCAAACAAAGCGACGATCCCAATACGAGCACGCCCAGTCCGTACGCTTTTAGGCGGCGTACACCAGCATCCAAGACCTTCGAACTGAGGCACTTTCTCATAGGTTGACTCGCAAGCGTCCATCAGATGCTTTTGAGACCGGAGCGGGATGCTTACCGAGTGTTCACAGGGCAGGAAACCTCTGGCAGGGCTTAGGAATCCAAGGTTCGCGTCAAGAAACAACTGAGTGGAGGGTTGCATTGATTTCTGAGACAAATTCGGCGCGCCGTCCCATCCCACTGCTATTCATAGTGTTGCTGGCTGCAGCGGTGCACGGACCTTTGCTCCTGATGCAACTGCCCGCCAAGACGTCGTACGACACCAATTTTCATATTTTCTTTGCTTCGCATTACGCCCATCACTGGTTTCAACCCTGGAATGAGAAGTGGTTCGCGGGCTTCTCGCAGACGACCTATCCGCCGCTGGGTCATCAGTTGATCGCACTTCTTTCTTACATCGTTGGTCTGAATATGGGCTATGCGCTGGTCCAGTTGTTTGCGGTGTTGCTGGTGCCGGTGGGCGTTTATCGCTTTGCGAAATTGTGGGTGGACGATGTGGCCGCCAGCTACGCGGCGTTGGGCAGCGTATTTCTCGGTGCGGTGGCATTTCTGGTGTATTCCGCGGGACAGCTTTCCACTACGCTCGCCGCTCCTCTTTACTTGAATGCGTTGCCGTATTTTTACGACTGGTCGCGGCGGGGCAGGATTCGCCCGCTGCTCAAGGGCGTATTTCTTTCTCTGGCCGCCGCCTCAGTGCACCACGTGACTCTACTTTTCGGAGCGATCTTCTTCGCTGTCCCGGTGCTTTGGCTTGCGTGGATGGACGAGCGCGCCGAAACGGACGGGAGCGGAGCGTTCAAAGTCTGGTCACGGGGCGCGGTCTTCGTTGCATTGGTAAGCGTGGGAGTCGCTATAGTTCTTCTGCCATATTGGATCTCGATCATCCAGCACCCGATCCGGCAGATTCCAATCCCACATGCCAGCCGGTCGAATTTCATCCTGAATCCGATTTATGGGTTCAACTACTTCGTGGTTCCGTATGGAGCATTAATCCTGGCGCTTCCTTTCATTGTGCTGCGAGGCGCGGCGGCACCGCGGCTGCGTCCTCTGCTGCTGAGTTTCTGGGTGGCATTCATCTTCGGCCTCGGAGGCACCACGCCCCTGCCCAAGCTGCTTTTAGGGCGCGCTTTCGAAATTCTTACCTTCGAACGCTTCACACTATGGGCGGCGCTTCTGGCTCTGCCCATCGTTGGATTGCTGGCAGTGGATTTGCTGCGGCGCTTCCCGCGCGGGGCCGCGGTCGGTCTGTCGATGGCGGCGGTTGGAACCTTCGCACTAGCCTTGGCTTGGCTGGACTTGAGCCCGTTCCGCGCCATTGGCGGGCTTAATGTTGGTTCGGTTGTTTCTTTCCTGAACCGCGATGGACACGATCGGTACCGCTACCTGACGCTTGGGTTCGGCAATGCTTTACCCAAAGTCTCGACGTACACGGACGCGCCCAGCGTGGACGGCGAATATAACTCAGCCCGTCTGCTTCCCGAGATGACCAGTTACGGCGCAGCGCAGCTTACCAGCGCGAAGTTTTTCGGCACCGCCGGTATGGACTCGCTGCGCGCCATGCTGAAGCATGCCAATCACTACGGGCTGAAATACATCTTCGTTCACGACCGCTATTACGAACCGCTGCTGGTTTTCGCCGGCTGGCGCCAGGTGGAAGCCTACGACGGCGGCACCATCACCGTATGGTCGAAGGACGACGTGCCACCGGCGCAAAAGATCGAATCGGATGCGGTGCCCGCGCCTTGGGAAGGCTTGCTGTGGGGCACTCTTCCCGTCGGCAGCGGAGTCCTGGCACTTCTGTTCATAGTATTTTTGCCTGAGCGACGCCGGCTGCCGCAGCCGGTCACGATTCCGGTTCGCGCAAACGATGTGCTCTATATTCCGGAGGTGCGGCGATGAAACATCTCCTGGCTCTGATCCTCTTTGGGGGGACTCTTGCGTTGGTGGGCTGGGGCTGGCTGCAATCCGCCAGCGCGGCCGGCGTTACTCTGCTTTCGCAGCATACTCCGGAGCAGGCGGTGGACAATTTGCTGCGAGCGGTACGCGAGCACGATTGGTCCAAAGCGCACGCGCAACTGGCCAATGCGGCCGAAGTTGACGATGCGGCCTTCAAATACGACCTGGCTGGGAGCGATGGCAGCTTGCGCACATATTCCACATTGCAGGATTCCGAAATCAACGTGTTGCACGAAAAGGGCGATGAGGCTTTAGTTCGGGTAAAGATGAACTGGTCAACCGCAGTCGGCCCCATCTCCGATACTCGCGACCTGAAAGTAGTTCGCAAAGATTCCGATTGGCATGTGCAATGGCCAGTGTCCCAACTTCCCAAGCTTCCTGCCCAGGTCATGTCGGTAGATTATCTGCGGTGGGATGTGGTGAATCGCGGGCCAGAAGGCGAGTGGGGCAGCGCCAGCATAGATTCACCCAAGGTGCGCATTATTTCGATGAACCCGGTCGAGCGCATCGATCAGGTCATCGTGATGGGCGAGGTGGTGAACGAAGATACGATCCCTGCTTACATCAACGTCAACGCCACTCTGATTGGCCCGAATGGGCAGGAACTCCGCCAGGAGAGCAGCTTTGATGAAGTCTCGCACATCCTTTTGCCGGGCCAGGTCACGCCTTACCGGATCGACTTCCCGCAAACGCAGCTGAGCCAGATCAAGCAAGTCCGCATGGATGCCAAGTCAACTCTCGTGCCAGCCTCGGCCGATCCCGTGATCGGAGTCATGAACCAGCGGCTGGAGACCGATGCTCTCGGCCGAAAAGTATTGGTGGGCGATCTGGTGAATCAGAGCGGACAGACGGTGAATATCGCGCACGTCCTTGCAACCTGCTATGACGACAACGGCAAGGTCATCTGGGTTTCGGATGGCTACGTGGACCGGGCGCTGCTGCCGATAACGCCGCAGCCCTTCGCTGTGGACCTGCCCCCGGACGTCGCAGCGCGAACCCAACATTTCCGTGTGATGACCAATCAGTACACCGTGGGTGCGTCCTGATATGCGATGCCTCTGCACAGCGGTTCTGTGGACAGCATGTCTCGGCATAGCCAGCGGACAAGCCGCGCTCGAACTGCACGCGCCGCCGAACGTTCACGCCGGTGAAGCCATCGCGATTTCCAGTACAGGTTCCGGCTCAGCGACTTTCTACCTTGTCGGGCCGGGTCATGTGGCCAAGCGGCAGTTTCAGGCGGGCGATAACATTCCAGTTGCTTCCGCTGAACTGCGCAACGCTGGTACGTATCAAGCCATCGCTTGCCAAGGCCAGGACTGCGCCACAACTGGCTTCTACGTTGCACCCAGCAGTGGCGCGGAGATGGTATTCCTTGTACATCCTTCGCGCGTACCCGTGGCTCAGCCTAATGCAATCAGCGCGGTGGTCGTGGTGCTGGATCGATTCCAGAACCTGGCCTTGCGGCCGGAAAGCGTGATCTTTCACGCAGCCACCAAGGCTAATACGGTGTCCTCGCCACCCGAGATGACGCGCAATGGTGTGGTGTGGACACGGTTGAACTCCGGCGCACTTGAAGGGACGGTGGAGATCAGTGCTTCTCTGGCACAGCTTTCGGAGCAAAGAGTCGTGCAGCAGGTTGCCGGCGAGCCCTGCAATCTGCGCGCCTCGGCGGTACAAAAGGGAGATCGCGTCGAGTTGTGGACCGATCCAGTGCGCGATTGCCGTGGAAACTCTGTTCCCGACGGCACGATTGTGACCTTCACGAAAGTCGACAAACTGGGGCGTAGCACTGTCGATGCCCCCATCAAGCGTGGCCTGGCTCGCACAGAAATGGCGTTTGGTGGACCAGCAACTGTGTCGGTTGCCTGCGGAGTTGTCCTGGGAAATGACATCCGCCTGGGGGGCGCACAGTGAGGATCGTCGCCAGCGCGGTAGCCGTCCTGCTTTGCCTCGCGGCCTGGCCGCCGAAAGAAGCCGTGGTTAGATCTGCCTCCGGCGATGGGCTGCCGGCGGTGGAACTAAGCACGAGCCTCGGCGGACCTCGCGAACTTGAAGACCTGACGCGGCAGAAAATCCTGCACGACTACGCTTCCGCCTGGCAAACGCTCACCACCGGTCTGGCGCAAAATCAGGCTGCCACACTGAACGCCTACTTTACAGGGTTTGCAAAGAAAGAATTCGCGCAGACCATCGCCGAGCAGTCAGCGATCGGCATCCATCGCGAATATGTCGATCACGGGCACAAATTACAGCTCGTTTTCTACTCGCCCGACGGTGGCATGATTCAGCTATCGGATAGCGCTGACTTCGAGGTGCAGATATTGGACGGCACAAAACTCCTTCACAGCGAGCGGACCCCGGTGAAATTCATCGTTGTCATGACTCCCGCTGCAGACCGCTGGATGGTTCGCCTGCTGCAAGATGTCCCCGTGTCCTGAATTCAAGCTCATGACTTATTCGAAAATTATTTTGATTAACGTTGTCGCCGCATTCCTGGCCATTCCCGGTTGCCACCGGAGTGCGGCCTATCACGCTGCAACACAAGCCCAGGGAATTCCGCGAAATGGACCAGAGGTGCTCGCCGTGTACGTTCCGTGGTTCGGCGATCCGCAACACATCAACGTGGGTTACACCACGGATGACCCCGCAGTTCTTCGACGCCAAATTGCCAAGGCAAAAGAGATGGGCGTGTCCGTGTTCGCAGTCGATTGGTACGGAGACCGCCGGCCGTTTCTCGATCACAGTTACGCCTTGATGCAAAAGGTGGCCAGCGAAACTCACTTCAAAGTGGCTTTGATGTACGACGAAACCGAGGAAGACAACGGCCAGGGCACGGATGAGTCGTTGGCGGCAATGGTCAAGGCATATGACGCTTATCTTCGGCCCGGCGCTCCAGGCCGGGATGCTTACCTCGAATATAACGGCCGGCCAGTGATTTTCATTTTTCCCAAGCGCGGCCACACCGACTGGAATCGGGTGCGGGCGTTGGTCGATAAATGGCCCGTTCCTCCGTTGCTCATTTACAAAGATGACCCTCCCCCGCAGTACGCCAATGACTTCGATGGAAACTACGCCTGGGTACATCCCGGCTCGAAGGGGTGGACGCCGAATGGTCAGGATTGGGGTCAAGACTACCTGGAGTCGTTCTACAAGAAGATGGAAAACGAGCCGGGCAAGATCACCGTCGGCACCGCCTGGCCAGGATTTGACGACACCAAGGCGTCCTGGAGCATGGATCGCCACATGGATGACCGATGTGGACAGACTTTCGAAGACACCCTGCGTCTCTTTCGCTCGTACAACGAAATCAAACCCATGCCTTTTCTGATGATCGCCACCTGGAACGACTATGAGGAAGGCACAGCGATCGAGCCTGGGATAAGTCACAAGTGCGGAGGCTAGACACTAACGGCCAGCCGGAGAAGACATGGATAGGAATCTCACGATGACGGAGAATGTAGTGCAAACCAAAAGCTTCGACAGTGTCCAAAGCATCGATCTCCTTTCACGGCTCGTGTTAAAAGGTGATGAGAGTGATGGCACAGCAGTACTGGACAAAGTACAGTTGCTGGCTAGCTCGACTCACGATGAAATCGAACGGTTCCTGACTCTTGCGGATATGCATCACGTTTTGGTTCGTGCGCTCGAAGCGCTGCAACCAATTTCTCGGGAGATCCTTACTCCTCGCGTATCAACCAGGTTTGCCGCCGCTCTGACGAAAGAGCGGGTGCGTGTTGCGCGGGCCCTGAGCGTGTTGGAAGCCATATGCCGGGAGTTGGAGAATGCCGGATGTTCCGCCATCGTAATCAAGTCGCTCGATCACTGGCCTGACCTGGGGTCCGATCTCGACCTCTACACTGCCGGTCCGGAAGATCTCGTCGTTAGTGTGATGAAGAGAAGGTTTGCGGCGCAGGTGATGCATCGCAGTTGGGGCGACCGCTTGGCACACAAATGGAATTTCCGGCTGCCCGGTCTTCCTGAGGCGATCGAAATACACGTCGGATGTCTGGGACAAACTGGCGAACATCTGAACCTGGCGCGCCGCGTCACGTCGCGCGCTGTGAGTCGGGAAGTGGGGGGATACGCATTTCGGGTGCCCGCGCTGGAGGAACGCGTCATCATCACCACCCTGCAGCGAATGTACCGCCATTTCTATTGCCGGCTTTGCGATATTGCCGACACGGCAAAGCTAGTGCAGGGCGGGGAACTCGACTACTCCCAATTGCGATCAGCGGCTGAGCAGGGCGGCATTTGGCCCGGCGTAGCCACTTTCCTGATGGTGGTTGCGGAATATGCGCGCTTGTATGGCGACGAGTTGACTCTGCCCGCCAAGGTAGTGGCTTCGGCTCCAAACCCGAATACTGCGTTGCAACTGCGAGGCAATTTCTTGCGAATTCCGATTATGGCTCAGGCTGCCCGCCTCTTTCTGCATCAGATGCTGCATGCCGCGTATCGCATGAATCTGCGGGCAGTGAGCCGCTTGACCCTGCTGCCAAGCCTGGCCGCAGCCGCCTTAGTCGCTTACAAGATCACCGGAAACGACAAAGGAATCTGGTGAGGGCTCTAAACGGGAGATTTGTAGTATCCGGAGTTTGATGTCCGTTTGCATAATCGGACGTTTCGTATCAGGGAACCCGGCTTCAGCCGTGCCGTCGCGGGGGGCAAACGCAATCGCTCCCAGACGCTAGTCGCTCCGCTGCAGCGACAGCGGTTCATCCAGCCTGAATCGAAGAATGGTTTCCGCCGGAATATGCACCTCTTTGCCCTTGGTAAGCACTTGCGTCGTGCCACCCACGGCCGCGCCGCTAACCGCTCCGATGGCCGCGCCTTTGCCGCCGCCGGCGATGGCGCCCAATAGCGTCCCCAGAACTGCGCCGCCTCCTACCATGGTCGCGGTTCGCCGATTTTTTCCTATTCCACTGTTACCTTTCTCGGCCAGATCCGTTGTACTCACGCGGTAATGATGGCCTCCGAAGTTAATCGATTGCAGGTCGAGCATGATCTCGGGACTTCCAGTTGTGCTTCCCGACGACACATCCCGCAGAACCAACTCCGCGTCCGTGCCTTTTGGCAAAAGGACTTGGCCGGAATCGCCTAGCACATCGTTAGCTAGTTCGGCGGAAAAGGTCTGGCCTTCATGAGAATCGCGGGAATCGATGCCTTCATCCGTCCGCACTGAGATTTCTGCGCCGCTGGGTACAACTAGCGAATCGCTGTTCTCAGCAGGCAAGTTGGCTTGTGCGTCGTTGTATGGAGTGGCAGATCCCAATGAGGTAGAAAACGTTAGGCTCTGGACATCACGGATTTCCAGCCGGCGATCCACTCCATTTTCGCCGCGGAACACGATGTAATCTCTGTCCGCCGATACCAAAGTTCCTCGGATCTGGCTTCCATCGCGCAAAGTCAAAGTATCGGCCCATGCGCTGGACAAAGCAACAACGACGACTAGACATCCGATCAGCAGTAATTTCTTCATGCGTGGACTCCCTCTGGTCGAGCACAGCCGATTGGCCGCTGGAACCTCTACAAATTATTGAAAACAGACGGGCCGAAGCCAATCGAGTGTTTACCGGAGGGGGAAACAGAAAGTTACGGTAGAAGGCGCCGTTTCAACGTCGCCACGCCATGCGACAGTCAGTCTGCAGACCTCCGCAAGGGGGACTTTTGACATCTAAGGGTTGCGGAAGAAAGACGCCCCAGAACTGAGAGCTGGTTTCCGAGCGCGAGGATTGAAAATGACAAAAGTCAACTTATCGCGGGAGTCTGACCGTCGGTCGAGGGCCACGCCTTATCTTGCCGCGCTGATCGTGCTGGCGCTTCTTTCTTCGCTGCCACCAAAGACTCAGGCTCAACAAAAGATAGCGCCACTTCCCCCGTCTTCGACTAGCAACCCCGCGCCGTCCACAGTCAATCCTGCTCCGGCAGCTAATCCTGCTTCCGCAGCGAATTCTGCTCCGGCAGTCAACCGTGCCCCTGCGATCAATCCCGCTCTGGTGCCTCCCCAGCCGCAGCCCACGAAGGAACCGGTGCAAGCCCAACCGCCTGCACCGGAACAGCCGCAACCGGCCGCACAAGAGCTGCCACCGCAAGACACAACGCAGCAAGACATGCCGCAGAATGATGCTGGCGGCGTTTTCGTCTTCAAAAAGGAAGTCGAAGAAGTGATTCTGCACGCAACCGTGGTCGATCAGGATCGCCGGTTAGTGACCAATCTTGACCGAAACGCATTCAGTGTTTTTGAAAATGGCGCGCCTCAGCAAGTCACTTCTTTTCACAAGGAAGATGTTCCGGTTGCGCTGGGCATCGTCATCGACAATTCTGCATCTATGAAGGCGAAACGTGACAAGGTAAATCAAGCAGTCCTGAATCTGGTTCGCATCAGCAATCCGCAGGATCAGGTTTGTGTAGTTAATTTCAGTGACGACTATTATCTCGATCAGGATTTCACTTCAGACATTAACCTGCTTCACCAGGCTCTGCAGAGAGTTTCCGCGCGGGGAAGCACCGCACTGTATGACGCCACGGTCGCTTCCTCCGTCCATCTGAGCCGCAGCGCCACGCTGGAAAAGAAGGTGCTTCTCCTAGTGACTGACGGTGAGGACAACGCGAGCCAGGAGTTATTGCAGCAGGCGATCCACCGTTTGCAGCAGGAGAAGGGTCCCACGGTTTATATCATCGGTCTGCTCGGTGACGACGCGCGCCCCTCTGGCCGCGCCGCCCTCCAAGAACTCGCTGCCAGTACCGGTGGGGAAGCCTTCTTTCCTCGAACCGTGGACGAGGTAGATGGGATTACGCGCAGCGTGGCTCGTGACATTCGCAGCCAGTACACAATTGGCTACAAGCCCAGTATTCCTCGGAGCGGCGGTGGATACCGGGCCATTCGAGTGGAAGCTCGAGCATCTGGCTACGGCAAGCTGCTGGTTCGAACTCGCACCGGATACTACGCCGGAGAGACCGTCCGCTGAGGGTTGTAGGGCAGTTGAAACAATCTAGATGGCCGTTCTCGGCCGGAACGAAAAACCTGTTTCGATTTCGCCGACCACTTCGCGAGATCGACTACAGATTCTGCTACTGCTTTACTGCGGCGGCTCTTTCCTCGCTTCAATCTGGTCTACAGTCACCAGATCGAAACAGGGAACTCCCTGCACTAACTGGTGCGGAACCCGCTTGTAGGTAACGACAACCGGGCCGTCGATGCCGTTGAATACATCCGTGCGATTGCCGCAGAAGAGCACATTCTCCGTAAATACTTGCGACGCGTAGCGTGGTTGAAATGTGATGTTGACCGCATAGCGGCCCTTTTCATCGTGAATCACGTTTCCCTTGACGACGGAGCCGTAAATATAGCTGTACGGATTTTGATCGTAGTTCACCGCTGCAAGGGGATTCTGGTGCTTGGCGGAAGCTGTGTTGCTGCGGGCCGTCACACTCCCCGCACACAATACGACCCCAAGCCACAAAGCGGAACGACGGCGCATGAGCCGTCTGCTGCCGGTAGAGGATGGACTGTTTTCACTATGAGTAGTTGATGTCGAAATGAGCGTAGGCAAAGCAAAGCCCCCTATCACAGAACATATTGGGCCGTTCGCAATCTGGCCTCTTGGATGTAATTTCTCGAATGGGCGTTGCGTTGGGCGAAAGCATAGCAGGAGAGCCGGGCAGCGGCAAGTTAGTAAAACGTCAATAGACAAGCCCGTCGCGGGTTTCAAGGGGAGTATCGAGCCCAGGAGTGCAAAGTTTTTGCTAGTCGATTGGGGAAGCCGGGCCGGAATCCTACACGATATCCCGCATACCGGTCTCGGAAAGACCTCACCAACCCATGCTTTTCTCAGCGCGCACCTGGTTTGGTGGTGCACAACGTTTTCCAGGCCATTGCCGAGTTGCCGGCCAAACTTCGGCCTCCCAGGAACATCTTAGAGCGGACCCCATGTTTGGTGCGGAGGCAGGACTGATGAAAGTGAAAAGAAAAGATGTGCCGTACAAGCTATCCTTACTGGTCGCCGTGGGTTTAGCGAGCCTGCTCGGGGGATGCCGCGGCATCGTTGGCACTTCCACCACCGTCGATACCCCGCAAGGAGCCCAGGGAATCAACCAGATTAATCACATCATCTTCATGGCCCAGGAAAATCGTGGCCTGGATCACTACTTCGGCGCCATGCACCAGTACTGGGCCGCCAACAATATTCCCGACGTACCCTTTGACGGTCTGCCACAATTCAATCCCACTCCCGGGCCTGTGCCCTCAAATCCGGGATGCGACCCGGCGTTTCCTTCGCCGCCCAACGATTGCACGATCGACAGCAACAGTCCGGTTGAGCAGTCCTTTCATATGACATCGATGTGCGAGGAAAACCCCAGCCCCTTCTGGAATGAAGACCACGTGGATTGGAATCTGGGCAATCCAGTTGCGTCCAATGACACGCTGGACGGCTACGTGTGGACCGCCGCTCACGATGCACGAAACTCCCCCGGATTTAGCGACTTCGCTGGGAAACGCGCGATGAGCTATTACGATGGAACCGACCTGCCTTACTATTATTTCATGGCCTCCAATTTTGCGACCTCAGACCGCTGGTTTTCTCCCGTCATGTCGCGGACTCAGTTGAACCGTATGTACATGATTGCAGCTACGTCGGCGGGACATGTCTATCCTTTGCCGCCAACTTCGCCAGCCCTGAGCAACCAGACGATATTCGATTTGCTGCAGAACGCGGGAGTGAGCTGGAAGGTGTATGTCACCGATTTGCAATACGCAAACCCGCCGGTACAGGATAGCGTGATCGGAGCGTTCGCCGCCGGGAGCAAGTATCCACAGAATATTGTCCCTGTTTCACAATTTCTTACCGATCTGGCGAACGGCACTTTGCCGGCGGTTTCATTCATTGAACCCGGCTTCAACAGCGGCCGTGATGAGCATCCCGGCGAGGACGACAACGAACCAGGTGGAAGCGTGCAGGTGGGAGCGCAGTTCGTTGCGGGCCTGATCAACCCCCTGATGCAAAGTTCTTACTGGAAGGACTCGGTTTTCATTCTCACCTACGATGAGTTCGGCGGATTCTATGATCATGTCCCGCCGCAGCCCGCGGTCAGCCCGGACGGTATTAAGCCATCTGATCTTCAACCCGGGGACGTGTGCACTGTCGCCTCCGGCCCCACGTGCGATTTTGTGTACACGGGGTACCGCGTGCCATTGATTGTGATTTCCCCATTCACTAAGAAGCACTATGTCTCCCATACCGTAGCCGACTACACGGCGTGGCTCAAACTGGTGGAAACGCGATTCAACCTCAAGAGTCTGACCAGCCGGGATGCGGCTCAGATGGATATGACGGAGTTTTTCGATTTCACGAATGTGCCCTGGAAAACACCGCCTACACCGCCGGACCAGCCCACGAGTGGCCCATGCTATTTGGACCATCTGCCCTGATGGGTAGGACGAGAAACCCACAGTGCGACGTATACGGGCGACAGCCAAAGGTGGCCGTCCTCGCGTAAACCTGGGCAAGCGCAAGCTTTCTTCCGGCTGATATTCTAGAAGCGGTTCCTTGCTAATGATGTCTGCCCCCGACAATAGTTCCCCGAGCGACGCCAGTGCGGTCCTCAGCGACAACCTCTGCCGCCACTATCGCATGGGGGAAACCCTGATTCGCGCGGTGGACGGAATTTCGTTCCAGGTGCGCGCGGGCGATTTTGTAGCGCTGCTGGGAGCCTCCGGTTCTGGCAAGTCATCGCTGCTGAACTTGATTGCCGGACTTGACCGCCCCACTTCGGGCGCCGTGGTAGTGCAGGGTAGAGATCTGGCGAAGCTCTCGCGTGAAGGCCTGGCCCAGCACCGCTTGCACACCGTGGGTATGGTGTTTCAATCGTTCAACCTGATTCCAAGCATGACGCTGATTGAGAACGTCGAACTCCCTATGCGGTTTGCCGAAGTAGACCGCGGGCAGCGTGCGTCGCTGGCGCAGCGGGCGTTGGAGCGGGTGGGCCTGACGGCGCGAATGAATCACCGGCCCAGCGAACTCTCGGGCGGCGAGCAGCAGAGAGCATCCCTGGCGCGGGCGTTGATTAACCGCCCGCAGCTACTGCTGGCCGACGAGCCCACCGGCAATCTCGACAGCCGCAACGGGACCGAGATTATGAACTTTATTCGCGAGTTCAATCAGACGCTGGGCATGACGGTGATTCTGGTGACCCACGAGCGCGCCCTGGCGGAGCGGTATGCCGGAAGAATGATTTTTCTCGCGGACGGGAAAGTGGTGGACGATCAGCAGGCCGAAAACGCACCGCGGCCGGAAGGAGCACGGCCATGAAAGCCTATGATCTTTCTGAACTCGCGCTGCGCAATCTGCGGGAATCGATTCTGCGGAATTCGCTGACCACAGCAGGAATTTCTGTGGGTGTGGCGTCGCTGGTGGCCATGCTTTCGCTGGGGATCGGGTTGCAGCAGTTGGCCTCGCGACGGCTGGAAAAATCTGGATTGTTCGATACCGTGGTCGTCACCTCGCGCCGTGACCTGCGCGGCTTCAGCCGTGACGAGGAGCGCAACGGCCCCGCGCCTGCCGAAAGCCCTGCGCTTAACGATTCTGCTCTGCAGACGATCGAACATCTGCCCAACGTGAGGGAAGCGTACCCCGATATCCGCTTTGTCACTGAGCTGCGCTTCCAGGATAAGCCGCACCTGACCATGGTGGCCGGCCTCTCGTTTTCCGCCAAGGGCAACGACGCATTCGATGGGATGCAGGGCAGCTTTTTTTCTTCGGAAAGCGCTCCCGAAGCGATTCTGCAGAAAGCGTTTGCCGAAGAATTGCAGGGCCGACGGCCAGAGGCCGACGATAACGTCAACGTGGCGGAGCTGGCGAAGCCGCTGCTGGGCAAGGAGCTTGTAATGCGCTACGCGGAGCGCGTGGCTGCGCCTTCCGAGCCGGATAGCGAAGCCTCGAAAGGGAAGTCGTCCGCTTCGTCCGATCAAGCCCCGGGGATTGAGGGCGCAGCCTACTCGGTGATCTCGCGGACACAGACTCTGAAGATCGTGGGCGTCGCGGACCTGGATCCCGACAGCATGCGAGGCCAGGCGCGGGCGCGCGTCTTTGTACCGCTGAAGCTGGCGGAGAATCTGCACGTGATGCAGCCATCCGATCTTCGAGACACCACCATTACGCCCGGCAGCCAACCGTCGTACATGACGGCGAGCGTGCGAGTGCAGAGCCCGCAGCACGTTCAGACGGTGGAGGACGCCATTAAGAAGATGGGATTCAATGCCTTCTCCATCGTCGATGCTACGCGCAGCGTCCGGCAGTTTTTCGCGGTGCTCGATCTGTTTCTTGGAATCTTCGGTAGCTTGGCGCTGGCGGTGGCTTCGATTGGTATTGTCAACACGCTGGTGATGGCGATTCTGGAGCGCCGCCGCGAAATCGGCATCATGAAAGCGCTCGGCGCAAGCGACACCGATGTAAAGAAACTATTTTTTGCCGAAGCTGGAGTCATGGGAATATTTGGCGGAATCGCAGGAGTGGCATTGGGATGGGCGATTGGCCAAGCCATCAACTTCGGCACGAACATCTACCTCAAGCGGCAGCATTTCCCGCCGGAGCACCTGTGGGCGGTGCCGTTGTGGCTGGTGGCGGGAGCCATTGCATTTGCCGCTGTGGTGAGTCTGCTTTCCGGTATTTATCCGGCGGCGCGCGCGGCGCGCCTCGACCCCGTGCAGGCGCTACGCTACGAGTAAACTGAAACGTATGCCTCGGCGCCGGGTTCTTCTTCTGTGGGCGATTCTCCTTCTCTCTCAGCTGGCTGGGGCGCAAGCGCGAGTTGATTGCAATGCCATGCACAGCCGCATCCTCAAGCGGGTAGTGCATTACTGCGTCGATTTGCCGCCGGGTTACGACAATCTTGATCCCAAACATCCGGCGCGGCGCTATCCCGTGCTGTATTTTCTGCACGGCCTCGGACAGAACGAGCAAACCCTGTTCAACACCGGCGGAATGGGCCTACTGGACGATTTGCGGCAGCAGCACGAGATCGGCGATTTCCTCATCGTAACGCCGGAAGGTTGGAACAGTTTTTACGTCAACTCTGCCGATGGCACAGTGCGCTACAGCGATTTCTTTCTGCAGGAGTTCATGCCCTACATCGAAGGCAAATATCGGGTCCGGCGAGGGCGCGGAGGGCGGGGAATCAGCGGAGTATCCATGGGGGGCTATGGCGCGCTGCGGTTCGCCTTCGCACACCCCGAGCTATTTTCATCCGTAAGCGCGCAGAGCGCCGCGCTGATGACGGACTCGCCCCAGCAGCTCGATGCGGCAGCGCGCTCCCACGCGCCGATGACCGGACTGTTGAGCGCTGTCTTCGGCCAGCCGATCGATATTCCTCATTGGAGGGCGAACAGCCCTTTCGTTTTGGCGAAAGAGCACCAGGCCGGGCTGCGCCAACTGGCCATCTACTTCAACTGCGGCGAGCAGGATGACTTTGGTTTTGAGAAGGGCGCGGAAGCCCTACACCGGCAACTTCAAGCCGAAGGCATTCGCCACGAGTATCACCTTTACCCCGGCGACCACAGCCTGACATATTTCGTGGCACACATTGGCGAGACCATGGAGTTCCACTCCCGGGCCTTCGCAGCTGTGAAGTAAGACTGCGGAGGAGGAGTAAATCATGAAATGGAATCCTCACCTGGCGTTCAACGGGCAATGCGAGGCAGCTTTCAAGTTCTACGAGAAATGTCTGGGTGGAAAAATCACGCTGCTGCTGACGTACGGGGAATCGCCGCTGGCGGAGCAAACTCCGCCGCACTGGCGAAACAAGATTATCCACGCCTCGTTCACTTTTGACGATCAAGTATTGACGGGCGCGGATGCGCTCCCAGAACAGTATCAGAAGCCGCAAGGATTCTCCGTGCTGCTCAACGTTGTGGCGGCAGAGGAAACGGACCGGATCTTCCGGACTCTGGCGGAAAATGGCGAAGTGCAACTGCCGCTGCAGGAGACGTTCTGGGCGCTACGCTTCGGCATGCTGACCGATCAGTTTGGCATGCCATGGCTGGTGAATTGCGGAAAGGCAGCGTGATCATGCCCGGTGGAGGTGTCGCTCGGCTACGTCTCTGAGGGCCCACACATCCGTATTTTTAATTTTTCTCGAACCTGCCGAGATGTCTGCTTTCCTCGGTGGGCGGCAGACAGCAGATTCCTCGTCGCTCCGCTCCTCGGAAATGACAATACGAGGGTAGAGACGTAGCTTTCGCTTGCGTCTCTACAGCGTTCGTGATCGACGAACAATCAATCGGCGTGGCTGGTACCTGGCGTGAGCGGAGATATTGCCGGCAGGTCTCGCCTGTGGCGGTTTCTGCCGGTGAGCCGGTCCATGTAGAGGTACACAACGGGAGTGGTGAAAAGAGTCAGCGCCTGGCTGACGATCAACCCGCCGACGATCGTGAGACCCAGCGGTTGCCGCAGTTCCGAGCCTGTTCCAGTGCCCAGCGCGAGCGGTAATCCCCCCAGCAAAGCCGCCATGGTGGTCATGATGATGGGGCGGAAGCGCAATAAGCAGGCTTCCCGAATCGCCTCCACCGGTGATTTGCCTTCCCGGCGTTCGGCGTCGAGTGCGAAGTCGATCATCATGATGGCGTTCTTCTTCACGATTCCGATCAGAAGAATGATGCCGATTAGCCCGATTACGTTGAGTTCCTGATTATGGTTCAGCCGCAGCGCCAGCAGGGCTCCCACACCGGCCGAAGGAATGGTGGACAAAATCGTAATGGGGTGGATAAAACTCTCGTAGAGAACGCCCAGAACGATATAAACCGTCAGCAGCGCGGTGAAGATCAGAACGGGCTCGCTGGAAAGAGAATCGCGGAAAGCCGCAGCTGTGCCCTGAAAACCGGCATGAATGGTGCCGGGGAAGCCCATGGAGCGTTCGGCAGCGTCGATTGCCTGTGTGGCTTGGCCGAGAGAGATATTTTGAGCCAGATTGAAAGACAGCGTTACAGAAGGGAACTGGCCCTGGTGGCTGACTGCCAGCGGTGTATTCGAAGGCGCAAAGTGTGTGAAGGCGGCCAATGGCACCTGAGTCCCGTTGGACGAGGGAACGTACACGCTCTGCAGGGCCTCGGGGCTGTTCTGAAATTGCGGCGCAACCTCCATCACCACGTGGTACTGGTTCAGGGTGCGGTAGATGGTCGAGACCTGGCGTTGTCCGAAGGCGTCGTAGAGAGCGTTATCGATGGCCTGTGGGGTTACGCCAAGCCGGGCCGCGGTGTCACGGTCGATCACCACGCTGGCCTCCAGACCGTGGGTTTGCTGGTCGGTATTGACGTCGCGCAATATCGGCATGGAGCGCAGCTTTTCCAGCAAGCGTGGCGCCCAGGTATTCAGTTCCTGCAAATTCTCGCCCTGCAGCGTGTATTGAAACTGGGCCTGACTTTGGCGGCCGCCGATGGTCAGGTCCTGGGCAGATTGCATAAACAGCGTGGCTCCGGGAACCACGGCGAGATTTTTCCGCAAGCGGGCGATGACCCGGTCCGCACTGAGCTTGCGCTCATTGAGTGGCTTGAGAGTGATAAACATCCGCCCGTTATTGGCGCTGGTGTTACCGCCGGCGAAAGCCGCGATGGTTTGCACCGCCGGGTCTTTCAACACGATTCCCACGAACTGGGTCATCTTGGTGCGCATGGCGGCAAACGAGATATCCTGCGCAGCTTGCACGGAACCGACCACGCGCCCTGTGTCCTGCTGCGGGAAGAAGCCTTTGGGGGCAATGACGTACATGTACACGCTCAGGCAAGCCGTAGCCACGGTGAGAAACAAGGTGAGGGGCTGGTGGCCAAGCACCCAGTCCAGGCAGACACGATAGGTGGCCAGCACGCCGTCAAAAACCCGCTGGCCGAAGCGGTCAGCCCGGCCATGGTGCTCTTCTTTGGGCGGCTTGAGCAACTTGGCGCACATCATGGGCGTGGTGGTCAGGGACACCACGAGAGAGACTCCAATCGCCACGCTCAAGGTCACGGCGAACTCGCGGAACAAGCGTCCCACGATCCCGCCCATCATGAGAATGGGGATGAAAACCGCCACCAGCGACGTACTCATGGAGAGCACGGTGAAGCCGATTTCGCGGGCGCCGCGATAAGCCGCCTGCACCGGCCCCATGCCCTTTTCCAGGTAGCGCGTGACGTTCTCCAACACGACGATTGCGTCATCGACGACGAACCCTGTCGAAATGGCCAGGGCCATCAGAGAAAGGTTGTTGAGGCTATACCCCAGCAGGTACATGCCGCCGAACGTCCCGACCAGTGAGAGAGGCACCGCGATGCTGGGAATGAGCGTGGCTCGCAAGGTACGCAGGAAGACGAACACCACCAGAATCACGAGGACGATCGAAAGCAGCAGGGTGATTTCGATGTCGTGGACCGAGGCCCGAATCGTGGTGGTGCGGTCCATGACGACGTCAATCTTGATGGCGGGTGAAATCGAGGCCTGCAATTGCGGCAAAGCAGCCCGCACGCGGTCTACGGTGTCGATGATGTTTGCGCCCGGCTGGCGGAAAATGATCAGCAGCACCGCCGGCTTGCCTTGCGCCAGTCCCATGTTGCGAATGTCTTCGACCGAGTCCTGAACGTCAGCGACATCCCCCAAACGCACGGTGGCGCCATTGCTGGAGGCCACAATGAGCGAACGGTATTGGTCGGCCTGGCTAATCTGGTCATTGTCGGTAATCGCCCAGGTGTTTATCGTATTGGCGAGTTGACCTTTGGGCTCATGCGCGTTGGCCAAACCGAGTGCTGTGCGAACCTGGGCCAAACCTATGCCCAGCTTGTTCAACAGTGTGGGATTGACTTCCGCTCGCACCGCCGGACGCGCACCGCCCCCGACAAACACCTGGCCGACTCCATCCACCTGCGCCAGTTTTTGTGACAGGATGGAATCGGCCGCATCGTACATGCGCGGCAGCGTAATGATGTCTGAAGTCAAAGCCGCGATCAAAATGGGTGCGTCGGCGGGATTTACTTTGCGATAGGTAGGATTGCCAGGCAGGTTCGCAGGAAGCTGGCTGCGGGCGGCGTTGATGGCAGCTTGCACATCGCGGGCGGCGGCATCGATATTGCGGTTCAGATCGAACTGGAGTGCGATGCTGGTCGAGCCTAGTTGGCTGCTCGAGGTCATCTGAGAGACGCCGGCGATGCGTCCGAATTGCCGCTCCAGCGGTGTAGCAACAGCCGATGCCATAGTCTCAGGGTTCGCGCCCGGCAGGCCGGCGCCAACCTGGATGACGGGGAACTCGACTTGCGGCAAGGGAGCAACCGGCAGAAAATTGAACGCCAGCGCCCCGGAAAGCAGCAAGGCCAATGTGAGTAGCGAAGTTCCAACCGGACGCTTGATGAATGGGGCAGAGATGTTCATCGGCTAATCCCCAGATGCGGGCTCCTCGATGGGATTGCCGATCCGGTAGCGTGAGAATCGCTGCGCCAGCCGGTCGAACCACAGGTAGACCACCGGAGTGGTGTAGAGCGTCAGCAATTGGCTCACCAACAATCCGCCGACGATGGTAATGCCGAGAGGGTGCCGCAATTCCGAACCGGTTCCGGTGCCGAGAGCCAGGGGAAGCCCGCCGAGCAGCGCGGCCATGGTGGTCATCATGATGGGTCGGAAACGCAGTAAGCAAGCCTGGTAGATAGCTTCTTCCGGCGGCTTCTTTTCCACGCGTTCGGCTTCGAGCGCGAAGTCGATCATCATGATGGCGTTTTTCTTGACGATTCCGATCAACAAAATAATGCCGATCAACCCCACGACACCTAGATCGTTGCCGGTCAGAAGCAGAGCCAGAATCGCGCCCACGCCGGCAGAGGGTAGGGTGGACAGAATCGTGATGGGATGAATATAGCTTTCATACAAGACTCCCAGCACGATATATACCGTGACGATCGCGGCCAGGATCAGCCAGGGTTCGGTGGAAAGGGAGTTCTGGAAAGCAGCCGCCGTGCCCTGGAAGCTGGTATGAATGCTGGCCGGCAATCCGATTTCCTGTTCGGCCGCGTCGATAGCCTTGGTGGCATTGCCGAGGGAATCTCCCGGGGCCAGATTGAACGAGAGAGTCACCACTGGAAACTGGCCCTGGTGATTGATCGCCAGGGAAGCACTCGAGGTTTCGAAGTGGCTGAACGCGGAGAGGGGGACTTGTGTGCCAGTGCTGGACTTGACGTAGATGCTGCTTAGATCGCCCGGGTCTTGCTGGAATTGCGAGTTTACTTCCAGCACCACGTGATACTGATTCAACTGGGTAAACATGGTTGACACTTGCCGTTGCCCGAAGGCGTCATACAGGGTGTCGTCAATTTGCTGCGGCGCGATGCCCAGGCGGGAGGCGGTGTCGCGGTCAATGACCAGATTCACCTGCAAACCATTATTTTGCTGATCGCTGGCGACGTCGCGCAGCTCCGGCAAGGTTCGTAACTTGGTTAGCAGCCGGGCGGACCACGTCGCCAACTCGACCCCGTCGGTATCCTCCATCGAGTATTGAAACTGGGTTCGGCTGATCCGGTCTTCCACTGTCAGGTCTTGCACCGGCTGCATGTAAAGCGTGATGCCTTCCACTTGGGCCAAGGTCGGCACCAGCCGCCGTATGACTTCGGAAGCGGTTGCGGTGCGCTGGTCGCGCGATTTCAGATTGACCTGGATGCGGCCACTATTGGGCGTGGTATTGGTGCCGTCCACACCGATGAAGGAAGACAGGCTGGCCACATCCGGGTCCTTGAGGATGACCCGTGCCAGCGCCTGCTGCCGCTGTGCCATCGCCGGAAAGGAAATGTTTTCAGGAGCTTCAGAAATACCCAGAATTACGCCCGTATCCTGAACCGGAAAGAAACCCTTGGGCACGACCACGTACAGAAACAGAGTGAGCACCAGGGTTCCAGCCGTGATCAGCAGAGTGGTCTTCTGGTAGCGCAAGACGAAAGTCAGTGTCCGGCCGTAGAACGCGATCACCCGATTGTAAAAATTCTCCGATATGTCATAGAACCGGCTCTTGTGCGCGGTCTTCGGACGGAGCAATTTGGCGCACATCATAGGTGTGAGACTCAGAGAAACCGCCGCCGAAACCAGAATGGTAACCGCCAGAGTCACCGCGAATTCGCGGAACAGGCGGCCCACGATATCGCCCATGAACAGCAAGGGAATGAGCACCGCGATCAGAGAAACCGTGAGCGAAACGATGGTGAACCCGATCTGCCCGGAACCCTTCAGCGCCGCATCCAGCGGAGAATCGCCTTCATCGAGAAAGCGATCGATGTTCTCGATCATCACGATGGCGTCATCTACGACGAAACCGGTGGAAATGGTCAAAGCCATCAGGGTGAGGTTGTTGAGGCTGTAGCCCAGCAGGTACATCACGGCGAAAGTTCCCACCAGGGAGAGAGGCACGGCCACGCTGGGAATCACCGTTGCGGAAAGATTTCTTAGAAACAGGAAGATCACCAACACAACCAGGCCGACGGTGAGCATCAGTTCGAACTCAACGTCTTTGACCGAGGCGCGGATGGTTTGCGTGCGGTCGGTCAGGATCTGAACCTTCACCGCGGCGGGCAGCGACGACTGCAGCATGGGGAGCAGCTTCTTGACGCGGTCCGCGACGCTGATGATGTTGGCGCCAGGCTGGCGCTGAATGTTCACGATCACCGCGGGAACTTCATTCATCCAGGCCGCCAGCAGATTGTTCTCGGTTCCGTCGGTGACGGTGGCGACATCCGACAGCCGCACCGGGGCTCCATTCCGGTAAGCCACCACGAGGGGACGATACTGGTCGCTGGATAGCAGTTGATCGTTCGCGCCGATGGTGAACTGCTGGCGCGGCCCGTCGAGCACTCCTTTGGCTTGGTCGACGTTGGCCTGGCCCATCGCGGTGCGGATGTCCTCCAGGCTCAGTCCGTAGGAAGCCAGCGCCGTGGGATTGGCCTTGATGCGCACCGCCGGCTTCTGGCCGCCGCTGATGGAGACCAATCCGACGCCGGGCAATTGCGAAACCTTCTGCGCCAGGGCCGTGTCCGCCAAATCCTCGACTTTGGGAAGCGGCAGCGTCGCGGAGGTCAAGGCCAGCGTAAGAATCGGGGCATCCGCCGGATTGACCTTGCTATAGATCGGGGGGTTGGGCAGGTCACGCGGCAAATACGTCGTAGCGGCGTTGATGGAGGCCTGCACTTCCTGCTCGGCCACGTCAATGCTCTGGTCGAGGTTGAATTGCAGAGTTATGACGGAGCTGCCGGCGGAACTGGTCGAAGTCATCTGGCTCAGTCCGGGGACCTGGCCAAACTGCCGTTCCAAAGGCGAAGTAACCGAAGATGCGATGACGACCGGATCCGCCCCCGGATAGAACGTCATGATCTGGATAGTGGGATAGTCCACTTCCGGCAACGCGGACACCGGGAGCTGAAGGTAGGCGACGATCCCCACCAGCAGCAGGCCGATCATCAGTAGCGTTGTGGCTACGGGCCGGAGAATGAACAGCCGCGACGGACTCATTGCTGTCCAGTCTCTGCAGACTCTGCCGGTCGGCCGGAGGACGGATTACCCGCGTGCGGCTCCACAGGACTGTGCGCCTGCAACTTGTCCTGTCCGTCGGTTACCACCACCTCGCCAGGGGAAAGTCCGCTGGCGATTGCAGCCACGTTGTCTTGTGTGATGCTGACGGTAACCGGACGAACATCCACGGTTTTGTCGGACTTGACCACAAATACGTAATCTCCGTGCGGACCGCGCTGGATCGCAGCCGAGGGAACCACAGTGCTGTCCTTGCGAACTTCCAGCAACAGGTGGACGTTCACGAACTGGTTCGGCCACAGCGAAGAGTCCTGATTCGCGAAAACTGCCTTCAGGCGGCCCGTGCCGGTGGTTTGGTCGATCTGATTGTCGATGGTCAGCAGAGTGCCATCTTCCAGCTTGGTCTCGTCGTCCCGGCTGTATGCCTCCACCTTCAGGGTCGTGCCCTTCATATGCTGCGCCACGCTCGGCAGCCTGTCCTCGGGCAAGGTAAAGAGCACTGCGATGGGCTGCAGCTGCGTGATTACCAGCATGGGGTTCGCATCGGCGGCGTGAACCATGTTGCCCACATCCACCAGGCGCAAGCCAACCCGGCCGTCGATGGGCGACATGATGCGGCAATAGACGAGCTGCAGCTTGGCGTTGTCGATGGCCGCCTGATCGGTGCGCACCGTGCCTTCCAGTTGGTTCACCAATGCTTGCTGCGTATCAACCTGCTGCTGCGACATGGCGCCGGAGTCGGTCAGCAGCCCTTTGAAGCGCTCGTAGTTCAACTGCGCATCGCGCAACTGGGCCTGGTCTTTGAAGAGGCTGGCTTGAGCCTGACTGAGCTGAACTTCGAAAGGCCGCGGATCGATGACCGCCAACAGATCGCCTTTATTTACGTGCTGTCCTTCCTTGAAGGCCACCTGCACCAGTTGTCCGTCCACCCGGCTTCTCACGCTGACGGTGTTGAAGGCGGTGACCGACCCCAGGCCCGACAAGTACACCGGCAGGTCGCGGCGCTGGACCGTCACTACCGATACCGGCATCGCTTGGCCGTTGCCGCCACGCCGGGATGCTGCCTTGGAATCAGCCGATGCGCAGCCCAGCCAGGAAGCGCATAACAGAAGCACTATCCCAAGTGAACCTGCTCGCGGGGAACCACTTGCCGATGCGGTGTTTGTCATGTGTTGTTTTTGACGTAGAAATCGATGCCCGGGTTGCGGAATTATTGTACTGTCACTCGAGCAGGTCTGCAGAAAACCCTCTATCAGGATCGAACATGGCCCCGAGACGGTCAAGCTGCCTGACCGAATCTTTACATAACTTTACTTGTCTTGATGATCCTGGAAAGCGGCGCAAACCCTAAGCTGTAGCCGCTTTGACGATGCCCTGTTTCTCGGTGTTCTCTCGCAGCGAGCGCAGTTGAATTTGGAGTTGTTGCTCGTACTCTCGCGCTCCCTGCAGTGCCGTTTCATGGGCTGCGAGCGCACGCTGGAGTTGTACCACTCTTTTGCCGACCTTCACTCTTGCCCGCAGTTCCTCGGGTTGAAAGGGCTTAGTGACGTAGTCGTCCGCCCCGGCGCGCAGTCCTGCGAGAATATCGTCGGAGCTGTTTCGTGCGGTAAGGAGGATGAGATACACGTTGGCGGTGTGCGGATTGGCCCGCGCCTCCCGGCAAATCTGAGGTCCGGTCATGCCTGGCATCACCCAGTCGAGGATGGCTAATCCTGGCGCGTCGCTCCGCTGCAGAACAGCCCACGCTTCGTTACCGTCTTGGGCTGTACTGATCTCGCAATCCGGGCCCAGCAATTGCTGCAATAGCCGGAGAAAGAAGGGGTCGTCTTCTGCAAGAAGGATTCTCACGCTGACTCCTCATTGACGGATGAACAGTGACTCTTCCATCCGGACCAGTTGATTGCACCTGCTCTGGCGCCGAATTCCTGGTGTCCATCCCAGGGAAACTGGACGCCCCTATTTGCGCAGCGCTACTAGAGCTATCGCCCGCAATCTGGAGGAACTTTAGTCGCGCTCGGGCCTGGCGAAGAGGCGTTTGCGGGCGATCCGTCATTAGATTTCTTTTATCTTTTGCTTCGCCCTCCCTCGACGGTTTCCACAGAAGTTGTAATTCGACGCACGCCTGGAAGGCCTGCTTCACCCTGAAAGCCGGGGACGCTTGGACTTCCAAACAAGAGTGATGTCGAAGGACCGGTTCCACGCGTCACGTCCACGATTCCTGACGCCCGACACCAAAGTGCGCGGATAGTTCCTCCGAGGCTGATAAAATCATCCCTACCACCGGCATCGTTGTGCAATGCAAGGATTAGTCAAGAGAGCGCTGACCGGCTTGCTGCTCGCCGCAGGAAGCATGGGATTTCTGTTGGCCAACTCACCGTCGGCAGCCGCACAACCTCCAGGGAAACGAGTGGCAACCATCCGCAAGGTTGCGGTGCTCAACAGCGGCAGCAATTTCGAGGTGGAGATTTCCGCCAGTCAGCCAGTCACACCGCAAACCCTCGTGGTCACTGGTCCGGATCGCCTGGTGATCGATTTTCCGCAAGCCGTGCCTGGCGCCGGCTTGCGTCCTGTGGTCCTCCATAACGGAGAGGTGAAGGGCATTCGCATGGGGCTATTCGAATCTAACCCGCCGGTCACGCGGGTAGTTTTGGATTTGAAATCTCCGCAGCCTTATCAGGTATTTCCTTCCGGCAATGGGGTGATCGTGAAGATCAACTCTGCTGTCAGTCACACGGGCGCGTCATCTCCCGCGAACGCAGTGGCTTCTAACATTCCGGCGCAATCGGTCGCGAGCGTACAGGCTGCGGCGCCACCCGCGCCGGTACAACCTCCGCCGCCACCCACACCTAAAATGGAAGTCGCATTCAAGGACGGCAAGCTGAGCATCTACTCGGATCGCGCCATGCTGTCCGACGTGCTGCATGAAGTGCAGCGGCTTACGGGCGCGAGCGTTTCCATTCCTCCCGGAGCCGGAAACGACCCCGTGATTGCCAACATCGGACCCTTGCCGGCGCGGGATGCCCTGACCAAACTGCTGGATGGTTCGTCGTACAACTTCATACTGCTCGGCTCGGAGCGCGATCCCTCGGTGCTGCGCAGCATTCTGCTGACGCCCCGGGGCGCGGCAGTCGAGAACATGCCGGCAACCTATACTCCGCCGCCCGTGGCCGAGGTTGCTCCAGAACCACAAGTCGATGCGCAGCCGCCCCCGCCAGAGCCGGATCCGCCGCCGCCTACGGACGCGGTGCCACCGCCGCAGTAGGAGAGCCGTTTCTCGGTTGCCTAGCCGGGATTGTTCATAGCCGCGAGGGAAATTCGGGAATAGCACGGCTTCAGAGATTGCGAAAACCTTCCCATTAAGCCAGTCGGGCAGGGAACGGATTTGGAGGTTGCGCAAGAACTCCGAAGTTGGGAAGGGCATGAGTTTCACTCGTGCCACTAAGCTCTTGAAAAGACAAAGGCGCTTCAGCGCCTGCGGAACGTTAGTTCACGGGAGCAGTACCGATCCCCGCTCGGTCCGGCGACCGTGGTAGTTGCGCCGTATCGGCGCGTCCTCGAATCTCGCGCTGCCCACGGCACGGCTGAAAGCCGTGCCCTTCCCGCCAGATCGCACATGAAGAGTGCAGGCTAGTGGATCAAGCGAACAGGAACGGGAGAGGAAGTTCCTCCCGAGACCGGCGGGGCCGCGGTATTAATGTTGGTGCCGCAGCCTGAGATGTTCAGAACGGTGATCACCAGATTGCCGCCGGTCGTGGTTCCCTGAAGAAAAGCCTGCATGTATCCCACGACCTTCACTGTGGTAACGTTATTGTCGATAATTGGCATCGTAACGACTTGCTTGCTGGTTAGAACATCGTGGCCCCATTGAGGAGTGGTCTCAGAGTGAATCCTCATTGGTGTCGCCCCGCCGGCTTGGTCGAAATCATTCACGTAGATATTGTCCGGTCCTACGATGTTAGGGACAGCCGGGTTCATTAAACAGGATGCCCCGTTTATGATGTCGCTCTTATCATCATTCGTGTCCAACGTCGCTGTGGTCGCGCCACAGGCGTACAGGCTTGCATGCGCAGTGTCAGAGCACGCTACGCTTTGTTCAATGTTGCTACCCCCTGCGGCGCACGTGGGACAAATACCGCTGGGCGCGGTTAATATCTTCGCCGGCAAATAACCGGGGAGCTGAGACCGAAGTCATCGAACGCTGGTCCAAAGGTTGTTCAGAGTGATGCACTCGGTCAGGACGCCGCCAGTGCCGCTGGGTGCGCAACTGCCCGGCGGCGGATTCGTCGAACTTCAACCCATACACCCGGATTGGTAATCGAGCCATCGCCTTCACGAACGGACGTATCCCGCCTGGGTGCACCGGATCGTGATTTGCAACCAGCCACGGCTTCACATAGCTGGGCGCAACCGCCGGCATCGTGGGTGTGGTCCTCCCGGAACGGGATTAGACGAGTTATAAGCTTCGGCAGTCGCAGTCGCCGACACCGTGACCGCTCGCCACACCCGACCCGAACACTCTGAAGATCCTCGAAAAGAACGTCGGAACATCGGTGCGCTGTACTTTCACCGTAATCTGCGGATTGCCAAGGTGGCTGAAATCGGTGGTGGGAGCACTAGCGAGCGTCGGAGTGACGCCCCCGACTTTGTTCCGTGCCAGGGCAGCGTTGGCGAACTTCGTCGCCACATCCGTGGCCAGCGTTTGCAGGGCGGGGTCGCTCGGATTGCTGGTGACACCGGAATATGCCAGCCCCTCGGCCCCCGCGAGAGCCGCAGCGTCCGCGGTTCTTTGCATTCCCGAGCGAGCCACGTATAGCGTAGTGACGTCGACTGCCAGAGCCGCCATGCCGAGCAGCGTTACTATCGAGATCGCCAGTAGAGCGATGCTCTGCCCCCGCTGTTTCTGCTTCCAGAAGTATCCGCTTGTTTCACGGCGAATTCCTCACGGCATATTTGGTACGAAAGCTTCGGTGGTAATAGTAGTAGACGTGTAGTTCGCGCTAGGAGCGAGCAAAGCAAACACGCGGTTGAACTGCCACTGGTACGGGTAAGCAAGCTTCACGTCCGTGGCGAGGACGTAAACAGAGAACGCGCCAAAAGGCGCGGCGATCGCACCCGGGTTATTGTTGCCCCGGTCGATGGTCAGGCTCAGGGCCCCGCCGCCGGGACAAGTGCCTGGTCGTATAAGTCCAAATCAGCCCATTGGTGGAGCTGCCAGCTACTGTCGTACGCAGGCCGCAGTCATCGATTTTCGCGGCTTTTAAGTACGAGCTCACTACATTTCGAATCGCATCGACGGACGGCGGCGCGGGCGCCGAGGTTGTGTCCGGCAGATCATTGAGAGGCAGCTTCGATCCGTAGCGCGCGCCCCACGCACAGCATTGTCCAACTTCTGCTTTACGTTGAACGCACCGCCGAAGTCGAAAATCCCCACCGCGATGACCAGCAGCAGCGGTAGGCTGACCGCGAACTCGGCGATCGCCACACCCTCCGCGCCCCGCAGCCGAGGCCATTTGGCAGCGATGCGAGCCCGTTGGCCGGTCCCTGCCATCAGTTCTCTCCCTGCATCTGTACATCCGCCACCAGCTGCAGATTGTAGGTTTTGGTAGTGAACTGGACCGGGTCGAAAAGCGAGAATTTGTAGGGATACAGGAAACTTACAACCACTCCGCAAACCGGCGGATCAGCGGTTCCCGCGTTCAATTGCACGTTCGTATAAACGTTGATGTTGTTGGTCGTGCTCGAGGGCGATGGGCCGGTGCAAGCGCCTTTGACCGGAACCGGGTTCGGGATATGTTGCTGAATTCCGCTGGGGTCGATGTGGGAAGCTTGCAGAGTTTGTATCACTTGGCTATCGATTGCACTCGTCGTCGAGGGTGAATTTCCGCAGGAAGCGCAACTGGACGACAAACCCAGCCGGGCGCCTTCCCGCGCCGCCTGCGTGACCGTTGTGTAGATGTTAAAGGCGCGGCCGAACAATACGATGGCAAGGAGTATGACCATCAGCAGAGGCAGAACCACTGCCACTTCGGCGATCTCTGAGCCGCTGGTCTCCGTCGCCAGCCTCCGACATCGTGCCATCATCCACTTCATTACGAGATTCCCCATGCCTTTCCGGCGGTATAAAAAATAGCCGCAATCGCCAAGGCCACGCCAAACGGCACCTTCAGCGCCTCCGGATTGTCCAGTGTGACCTCGGAATCCGGAAGGTGCAGGCTCAAAAACGCGGCCAGAATCCGCCACAGATTGCGCAGCGTCTGGCGCACCCGCTTCTTCCACACGATCAGTATGGCCGCCATTACTCCAGCCACAAGAACCGCGCCCAACAGCACATCGATCAGCCGCTGCGGGCCGAGAAACGCTCCTAGCGCTCCTGCCAGTTTCCAGTCGCCTGCGCCCAGGCTTCGAATCAGCACAAAAGGCAGCAACAGCGCCAACCCTAATCCCGCGCCCAGCAGGGAAGTCCTGGCTCCTGCCCAGCCTGCGGCTGCGGAACTCAGCGCCACTCCCACTACCAGCCCTGGCACCGTCAGCCAATTCGGGATGCGGCGGGAGCGCCAATCCGTCCATCCGGCGGCGGCCGCAAGCAGGGCTGACAACATCCAGACGTTCTCCCTCACCATGCGGACGAACCGCTGCCCGGCCCAAACGAGCCGACGTTACCGCCAGAACCATTGTAGGGGAGGGAGTTAATCATCCGGGACTCCAGACTGGCCGCCAATCCAGCCCCGCGGCAGCCCCAAGAGCGGACTATGAGCGGATTTTCACATAGTCCAAGAGGCAAGTCAATGATTATGGGGAGCTTGGGGTAACATCGGAGCAAGGAAAAAGGACACTAAATGTCACGAAGAGAGAGCTGAATTCCTTCGTGTAATTTCGTGTCCTTCGCGGTTAGAGACTTCGGCTTGTCGCACTGTGCTCTTAACGCGCGCCGGCGGGACTGCCGGCGCTACGCTAGTACGACGGCGCCCGGCGCTCGGCCACTACCTTGCGGGCGTTCTCAGCCAGCGCTTTAGCTTGGGGCAGGAGTTCCAGAGCCTTAACCACCTCGGGATCGGCCTCCGCCCGAACCTTCAGCCCTTCGTCCTGGCCAAAGGCATCGATGAAAATCTCGCTCTTAATGTTGGAGCGCACCCAGTCGTTGTTCTCCAGCAAATCCGCCTCGGTGTAAGAGATATTCTCCGAGTCGAGGAACTTGCGGAACTCCTGCAACAACACGTCATCCACCTCGAACTTCTTTTCATCGGGATGGTGGTTGATCATGTAGTGCTTGGCGAAGTTGAAGAACGCATAGTGGGTGAGCAGTTCATCCTGGAAGTGATTGCTCTTCGCCGGCGGGAACTTCACATCGGGTGCGATGCCGCCGCCGCCGAAAACCTGGCGTCCGCCGTCGGTGAGCTTCACTTCTTTGGAGGCGGTTGGGTCATCGCTGTCGCGGTTGAAGTAGTAGTCGTAGAGAGAGACATTCGAGTAATCGCGCTGAATCAGGCGGCCGCTCGGAGTGTAGTACTTGGCTGTGGTCAGGGCCAGACCGGTGTTCTCCGAAAGCGGATACACGGTTTGTACCAAACCCTTGCCGAAGGTGGCTTCGCCGAGGATCAGGCCGCGGTCGTGGTCCTGAATCGCTCCTGAAACGATTTCCGCAGCGGAAGCCGTGCCGCGGTTCACCAGCACCACGATGGGGTAATCCTTGCCGCCATTTCCATGGGTTGCAACGTAACGCTTCTCATTGGAGGCGCGGCCGTGATGGGAGACGATCAGCTGGCCCTTGTGCAGAAACTTGTCGGCCACGCCGACTGCCTCGCTGAGCAGCCCGCCGGGATTCTGCCGGAGGTCGAGAATCAGGCCCTTCAGATCGCCCATTTCATCGAGTGCATCCGCCACTTCATGTTCGGTGGTCTCGTTGAATCCACTGATGTGCATGTAGCCGACGCCGGGCTGGATCATGAAGTGCAAATCCACGCTGTAGCGGGGAATTTCGTCGCGTGTGACGCTGAATTCGAGCGGCTTGTCGGCACCCTCGCGCAGAATGGTGATGTGAACGGTCGTGCCCTTGGGGCCTTTCAGCAGATCGGCCACGTCGCCGGTGCTCATGTTGTCGGTCGGCTTGCCGTCCACGGCGGCGATAATGTCGCCGGGGCGGATGCCCGCGCGATACGCCGGCGTGCCCACGAAGGGCGCAATCACGATGACCTTGTTATTGCGTGGACCCACCGTCATGCCCACGCCGTAATACTTGCCGCGCTGGTCTTCTTTCAGCAGCGAATAAGCTTTCGGATCGAAGAAATTGGAGTGCGGATCGAGCACATGCAACATGCCCGGGATCGCCCCGTTGTAGATGGCTTTGTCGGGATTTACCGGCTCGGCGTAGTTCTGCTCGACGATGTCGTAAACCTCAGCGAACTGCTTGAGGCTGTCACGAACGTCGGAGTCGGTGCTGGGCGCCACAGAGGGATTCTTCTGCGCAAACAGCACTCCGAGGAATCCGCAGGCGATTAGAAAGAGAACGATAACGGGAAATACGCGACGAGAACTGCTGGCCATCTTGGGCATCCTTCGATCAGAGCTGTGGAATGTGCGCCGCCGACCGCATTTCTAAGAAGTATAACATGCCTACCAACTACACTCTGCGGTCTCGGGTACGCAAGTAACCACCAAAATCAACCGATTCCTGGTCCTTCCAAAGGCTTAGATGCAGCTGGGAGGTTCTGAGTAGCGGGGGAAGTTCGCGTCGGCGTTGATTTGGTTTCCAGGCCTTTTTCTGTGCGCTCCGGGTCCTTCTCCGCGACCTCAGCGCTTTAAGATTTCGCCGCAAACAAAGTCTTAAATCGCGGAGATCGCAGAGAAAAGCCGCAGAATGCGCGGAGAAAATTAGCGGCGCTGCTACTGGGTGACGGTCTTCACCATGTCGCCGACTTTGAAACCGCTGCCGGAGACTGCGGTGCAGACGGAAGACTCATCGTCCACGTCCGTCACTTTGAGCACGCCTATGGTGGAACTCAACCGGCGAATAACTTTACCGGTGGCGGGGTCCTTGATCTCTCTTGAAACCCGTTCGACATCCAGTTGGTCGCCGACCTTTACGCCCGCCTTGCCTCCCACGTTGAGGATCACCTGGCCGCTGTCCACGGCGGCCACCAGGCCTTCAACTTTGATGGTTCTGACCGTGAGCTTGGTATTGTCAGCGATGACTTCAGTGGTCATCTGATCCGTCGCGGCCTTCACGGCCTCGCCGATAATCGTGTTCTGAAAGTCGCTGCTGCCAAAATTCACTCCGCCGGCGCCCCAGCCACCCCAGTGGCCGCCGCCGCCGAGCATGGAAGTGCTCGAACGCGACGATTGGCCCTTACCTTCAGCGACTCCCAGAATTTCCCCGGTGTCGATGTCTACGATGCGGGCAGTGAGGGCAACGTTCGCTTTGCTATTGCTGTGCTTGAAGCCGCCAAGGCCGAAGCCGCCAAAGCCTCCGCCCCCGCCGCCAGCACCGGTGTTCTTGGTTTCATTGCCGAATTCCGTGATGCTGCCCACGATGATCGCATCCACCCCCAGCAACTTGCCGATCTTTGCTGCCGAATTTGGATTAGCGCGGTCGCTGTTGGAAAAGTTCTGCTCGGTCAGTATCTTGTCGAGAGCCTTGCGCTCGATCACCGAGTACGTGCCGTCCTTGACCAGGTTGGTGACCAGCAGGTCGCTGATGCCTTTGCCTATGTCGACGTCCTGGCCGAAAATCCCCGCCACTCCGGCGTGTACGGTGGCGTAATCAAAGTCAAAGACGGCGACACGCTTTTTGCGCCCGGTCGCGGCTGGCGGAGCCGTAGTCGCAGTCGCGGGACTGGCTGGAGTTTGTGCCATTACGTCAGCAGCCAGGATCAATCCAGCCAAAGCTATGAGGCAAAATACCTTCTTCATGGAATTAGCTCCCGACTTCGAGGTGTTTAGAGCGGCCATCAGGGATGGAGAACAGGATTCGTGCAAATCTTAGTAAGGCTCGGAGCCCATGTCAATGATGTAGTCTGCCGGGTAGTGGCTCAATTGAGCCACTACCGTCCGCCGGGCAGTGTTGCAATTCTGAGGCTACCGTCCGAGATCGGACTCTCTTTGCGCCCTTGGCGGTTGGATATTGGCCGACAAGAAAGCCTTAAATCGCAAAGTGCGCCGCGAAGGGTTAAAAAAGACGGTTCAATCCAAGTCGGCGGAGACTGGGATCCGCCGGCTGGTTTGCTGGCAATCGGCGGGGGCAGTATCATGAGTGCATGAACCTGGGTTTTGGAGAGATGATTTTCATCTTCCTGGTGGCCCTGATTATCTTCGGGCCCAAGAAGATGCCGGAGATCGGGCGCCAGATTGGGCGGGCGCTCAATGAGTTCAAGCGCGCCTCCAATGAATTCAAGGCGCAAATCGAGTCGGAGATCAATCAGTTAGATCTCGATACGCCGCAGCAGACGATCCTGCCGCCGAGCCGGCCGCCCATGGGCGCGGTAGCCGCGGGCGCTGAGATTACAGCGGCGCCGGAGATTTCATCGCTGCCGGCAACCGATCCCGAAATTAAGGCTCCCAATGCCTGAGATTGCCGCGGAACTTCCTCCCACTGAGGACTCCAAGGACGCCATGCCGGCGATGAGCTTCCTCGAGCATCTCGAGGAGCTGCGCAAGCGGCTGATCTATTCGGTGCTGGCGGTAGCGGCGGGTTTTTTTGCCTGCTGGGCTTACGCCGAACGCATCTACGATATCGTGCAGCGGCCCGTAATCGAGGCCCTCAAGCACAACGGCGTCCCCGAAAAGCTTACCTTCCTGAGCCCGACCGAGCCCTTCAACCTCTACTTGAAGACCGCGTTTGTGGCCGGGCTATTCCTTACTTCGCCTTTTGTGCTTTACCAGGTATGGATGTTCATCTCGCCCGGACTCTACCGCCATGAAAAGCGCTATGTGATGCCTTTCATGGCGTCGACCATTCTGCTGTTTCTCGCGGGCGGATATTTTGGATACAAGCTGGTTTTTCCGGCGGCGCTGGATTTTCTGATCGGGTACGGCAAGCAGTTCCAGCCCATGATCACGATCAACGAGTACAGTGACCTCTTTCTTACCGTGATTATCGGATTGGGCGCGGTCTTTGAGATGCCGATCCTGGTCTTTTTCCTGGCCCTTATGGGGGTGGTCAGCGCGGGTTGGATGTGGCGCAATGTGCGTTATTCGATTCTTGTGATTTTCATCATCGCCGCGATCCTGACTCCGACCACGGATATTCTGAATATGTGCATCTTTGCCGCTCCCATGATCGCGCTGTACGTGCTCAGCATAGGAATTGCCTGGCTGGTGCATCCCAAGCAGCGCCGCGCCCGCGCCGAGCGCAGAGGACGATGAGAACTGCGCCTGTGCCATTGAGCAGCAATGAATCGTGGGGAAATGGAGGATCTTGTGGTAACGGGCGCCTTCGCCCGTTCGTTCGCTTCTTGCCGGCAGTATGCCTGCTGTTGTTGTTGAGTTTGCCGGCTTGCACCACATCAAAATCCTCGGAGTCGCCACCCTCAACTCCCCCAGTAGAGACTGCAAGAGCCACCTCCGCGCCGGACTCCGCCGCACCCCCCGATACCTCCCCGCCGCCTTCCATCAACTCCGCTCGCGCCATGCAGTACACGCGCGAGATCGTAGCCTTCGGCCCGCGTCCGATCGGCAGCGAGAACCACAAACGGCTCGAAAATTACATCTACACGCACCTCAAGGGTGGCCAGGTCGAAGACGACTTGTTCACCGCCGATACTCCGGAGGGCAAGTTCCCAGCGCGCAACATCATCGCCAAATTTCCGGGCACGCTGGCTGGCATCATCCTCATCGCTGGTCACTACGACACGAACTATCCGCTGCGGGACACGGGTTACGTCGGCGCCAACGACGGCGGGTCGTCCACCGCTCTCTTGCTCGAACTGGCCAACCAACTCCGCGGCAAGAAGCGGGATGGCTACAGCGTTTGGCTGCTGTGGACCGATGGCGAAGAGGCGGTCAAGGGTTGGAGCGATACGGACAGCCTATACGGTACGCGCCAGTTAGCAGAAGTGTGGCGGAAAGATGGGACCCTAAAGAACATCAAGGCTTTCCTGCTGGCCGACATGATCGGCGATGCCGACCTCAACATCGACCGCGACCAGAATTCCACTCCCTGGCTCGAAGACTTGGTGCATCAGGCGGCCACCCGGCTGGGCTACCAGTCGCATTTTTTCGGCCGCACGATCATGGTCGAAGACGACCACCTTCCTTTTGTGCATCTGGGCGTACCCAGCGCCGATCTGATTGATCTCGATTATGGATACAACAACGTCTTCCACCACACCACTGACGACACGCTGGACAAACTTAGTCCCGACAGTCTGCAGATTGTGGGAAGCGTGATTCTGGAGACGGTGAGGATGCTGGACAAGAAGTAGTTAACCTAGCCTGGCGCCGCCGCCGGCGGCTAATATTGAAAAGTAGAAGGCCCGGGCACTTGTGCCGAGCCTTTGTTGAGTTGAATTGAAGGATTCTACGCGAGTTGCGCTGCGTTAAGGGACCTACGTTTGGAAAAACACACCAACGCCAGCATGATGCCGCCGGCGAGAGTCATCGCCACTGAGCTGGGCTCGGGAACGGTGACTGCTACGTTGAGTGTGCCGGACGCGAAGGGCAATATCGAAGTGTAGGTGCCCGCCGCTCCGAACGAATCTAACGGAAACATGAAGGCCGAGACCTCATCGTTAATGTCGGCGAAAATAATGGCGTCTCCGATTCCGCTGGTGTTCGGTTGAAAGACGGCGACTGGATCCGTAGACGAGCAGTTGAGACAAGACTGCAACTGGCCGGCGTTCAATTCAGTGCCAGCTGGCGCCGTGAGAAAATCGGATGCCGTGTAGGTAAAGCCTACCGTCAGACCGTCGGCTCCAGGAGTATCGTTTGTGCCGGTGAATGTGTAAACCACATCGGCGCGAGCGTGAGTGGCGGAAAAACCGATTGCGAAAAGGCAAATTGCTAAAAGTCGAACGTAGACCTTCATCTTCTCTCCCTTGCGGTCAGAATGGTTCGTGCACGCCCGTTTGGGGAGAAGACAGCACGGGGCCGAACACTACCGATGTTTGCACGCTGCACGCCAAACGGTGGGCTGCAAGTGATAGAAGGGAATTGAGTTTCCAGAAGTTTTTCGGTGCGCTTTCTGGCCCAGAAAGACAAAACTCTTGCACACTGGGTAAAGACCGATCCCAACGTGGGGAAACCTCTTCCAGGGCTGGGCAGCTATTGCTCCGTGGTCTTCCCCTTTTTCGGCTTTTCATTTCTAATTCCTCCAGCCATGCGTCCAATCACATACGCCCTCTGTCTTCCTGCCATACTTTTGTGTGCCGCCTTCGCGCAAGAACCTGCCGACCGCATTATCGAAGAAGCACTGAAGCCCTCACCGCTCGCGACTCACCTGCAGCGACTCACTGATCAGATCGGTGGGCGAATTCCTGGCACTCCCGCCATGCAAAAGGCCGTGGAGTGGGGCATAGCCGCGTTCAAAGCCTCAGGCGCCGACAGCGTACACACGGAAGCATTCAAAATCCCAGCTTCCTGGGCAGAAGGTGCTACGCAGATGAGCGTGGTGGCGCCTGAGTCCTTCAAGGTTCGAGTAGTCTCGGTCGCATGGGCGCCTTCCCTGGCACTGCACCAGCGCGTGCGGGTAGTCGACGTTGGCGAGGGCAGCCCCGACGATTTTGCCAAGGCAGGAAACGTGGCTGGAGCCATTCTGCTGGTGCACTCCGAGGAAATGAGCAACTGGGATGATTTATTTGCTGAATACCTGAAAGCTCCGCCACTCATCGACCGCGCCGTAAAAGCGAAAGCCCTGGCCATTGCCTTCCAATCGACTCGCCCGCACGATCTTCTCTATCGCCACACGAATGCGACCAAGGGACAAATCGATCGCCTGCCCATGGTGCTGGTGGCGCGGGAAGATGCAGCTCGCATGGCGCGCCTGCTGGCGTCGGGAGAAAAGCTGTATGCGAGCCTCGCCATTCCCAACCGAATCGGAGGCTCGATTCAGGCCGCGAACGTGGTGGCCGAAATCAAAGGCAGTGAGCAGCCCGAGGAGTTCGTTATTCTCGGCGCTCACCTTGACTCATGGGAGCTGGGCACGGGGGCGCTCGACAACGGCTGCAATGCGGCGCTGGTGATCGACGCGGTTCGAGCCATCAAAGCCTCGGGGCAGCGGCCTCGCCGGACCATTCGTTTCGTCCTCTTCTCGGGCGAAGAGGAGGGGCTTCTGGGGTCATGGGCCTACGCCGTGGCCCATCGCGCCGAACTCGATCAGTTGACGGCAGTCGTGATCCTGGATGCGGGCATAGGCCGCGTCACCGGATTCTCGTTGGGAGGACGCAGCGATATTTTGGCCGCGGTGGTTCCGGTGCTCGATCCCCTGAAGCAGTTCGACGCAACCACGCTCACCACGGACAATCTTTGGGGCACCGATAACTTCGACTTCATGCTCGAAGGCGTGCCCACGCTGGTGGCCAATCAGGAGGAAGGGAATTACCTGATCAACTATCACGCCATGTCCGATACTTTCGACAAAGTGGACATCGGGGAACTCAAGAAGCACGTCGCCGAAGCTGCGGCTCTCACCTTTGGCATCGCCGACGCTCCCCGGCGGCTTGGACCTCGCCTCAAACATGCCGAAATCGAGCAGACACTGCGCGACACTCATCTCGATGAACAGTTGCAAACCTTCGGCATCTGGAAAGATTGGGAGAGCGGCAAGCGGGGAAGAGCGCAGTAGCAGCGCCACCTGCGAGTGCCCCTGGTGTTTGCCATTCCGACGATGAGCGAAGCGAAGAGGAGGAATCTGCTGTTGGCCGGGAGCAAAACCGCAGATTCCTCGCGCCAAAAACCGGCGCCTCGGACTGACAACGCCTAAAGTGATGACTCTCCCTAGGATTCTCTCTTGAACCATCTCCTGTTCTGGGTGCTGTTCAACATTTTCGTTCTGGCGATGCTGGCCCTTGACCTGGGACTGCTGAATCGTCCGGGCCACACGGTGACGTTTCGCGAGGCCTTAGCCTGGAGCGCGGTCTGGATTACGCTGGCTGCGGCCTTCGCCGTCTTGATCTACTTTTGGCGCGGGCACACGGCCACGCTGGAGTTCGTCACCGGATACGTGCTCGAGCTTTCTCTGAGCGTAGATAATCTCTTCGTCTTTCTCCTGCTTTTCCGCTACTTCCGCGTGCCTTCGGAATATCAGCATAAAGTCCTGTTTTGGGGAATTCTGGGCGCGCTGGTGATGCGCGGCATTTTTATCGTCGCGGGAGTGCGGCTTCTGGGGAAATTTCACTGGATCGTCTATGTCTTCGGAGCCTTGCTGGTCTATAGCGGCATTCAGCTCTTCCGCCAGGAGGAGGCGGAGGTTCATCCCGGAGAAGAATCCCGTGCTGCGCCTGCTGCGCCGCTGGATGCCGGTGACGGAGAGCTACGAAGGAGAGAGGTTTTTCGTGCGGCGGGGAGCGCTTTATGCCACTCCGTTGCTGGTCGTGCTGGTGGTGGTCGAGACCACCGATTTGTTATTCGCGGTTGATTCCATTCCCGCGGTGCTGGCCATCACGCGCGACGCCTTTATCGTGTACACCTCCAACGTATTCGCCATCCTCGGGCTTGCGCGCCATGTACTTTGCCCTGGCGGGCGTGATGGAAATGTTCCGCTATTTGCACTATGGACTCGCGCTGGTGCTGGTTTTCGTCGGAGGCAAGATGCTGATCTCGCACTACTACGATGTTCCGACAGGAGTGGCGCTGGCGATCATCGCGGGAATTCTGCTGGTTTCGGTGCTGGCTTCGCTGATTCCCTCCAACAAAAGCCGCAATTGACCAGCGCCCATTGGAGAGAGTCGCCCTTGTTCGACTTTGCGATCTTTGCGGCTTTTCTTTGCGACCTTTGCGGTTAAAGGCTTTTCTTTCCGGTCCTGCAGTCTAAAATCCTAAACCGCAAAGATCGCAAAGATAAGCCGCAAAGGGCGCAAAGAAATGCTTCTGGATGTTATGGCAAGCTTGTCCCCGCAACATACTTCAGCATTGCGCCGACCGCGGAGCGCGGCACGCCCTCGCCAGAGACGCAGTAGTAGTAGTCAGGAATCTGCTGCCGGATTTCGCCCGGGGAGCGATAGAAATAGCTGCAGGTGTAAGTTCCAGGACGCGATCCGTTGTCGCCGCCCATGCCGTTCATTTCCTGCGAATTGGCGGCGCGCACCTGAGCCATTCCAGCATTCGGTCCAACGGCGGCGTCCTGCTGCTGCGCTGAGGCGGACTGCCCATATTCGTTTCGCCTGCTGGAGTTCATCAGCGCGCTGTCGGCTCTGCCGTCGGAAATTACGCCAATCGCGATCACGTAAGTGGCCTTGTCGCGATCCACGCAAGCGCCCGAAATTTTCTTGGGAGCCTCTTTTGCGAACCACTTCTCCAGATCATTCCATTCTCTAGGCGGCATGGGCAGCAGTTCGTAAGGAACGGAAACCCCCAATGGCGTTGCCGCCTTCTTTTCCTGTCCCGCCGCGCTTGCCGGGTTAGTAAGTTCTTCGCGGCGCCGCGCCAGTTCCTCGGCGCTGGGGCGAGCAGTCCAGGAGGTCACTTTGGAAGGGAAGTCCCAGTTGCGCAGTTCGACGAAGGCCTTGCTCGAAGAGAGGTTCGGGTTCACCGGCACAACCGCCGAACCTAGAAGCCTCAACGCCATCTGATCGAGCGGCTCAACGGCGAAGTGTGCCTTGCAACTATCTGTTGCGGAATTCGTCTGCGACGCCGGCAATTGGCCCGTGGAAGGATGTGATTGCGCGACCATCGAGGGGCAAAAAGTCGACCCCGCAATCGCACACAGTAAAACCCATAAGCGATTCATAATCCGTCTCTCCGAGGGGCACCTCAGCTACTGAAGCCGTATTGAAAAACAGGCCGCTTATCGCATCGGTGAACCGCTGCGCCAAACAAAATCAAGTGCAAACCGACTTTTTCCGCAAGCTGTAGAACCCTGGCGCTCTTCAGATTCAGCCGGAGTTATTTCGCGTCTGCTTTCTGTGCGGGGGCCGCGGATAGTGGAATCACCAGCGTGCCCGCCTTGCCCGACTTCAAATCGTAAACGCCAGTCCGCAAGTAGGCATCTCCATGGGGAACGTCGATCTCTTTGCGCAACTGGAGCCCGCCCCGTTGTATGGCGAGGTAGTCTTTGGCTTGCAGCAGCAACTCGCTTCGGGCGGCTATAAGGTTCAGCGGCTTGCCCTCGCGGTCGTAGGCGACCAGCATGATTTCGAGGCTGCCATGGCGCTCGCCGTCGGGGGTTGAATCGAACTTGATGTCTTGCGAGGACACGGCGAAGTCGACGCGGTACCGCGTAAACGGCCCCTTTATCTCAGTATTGCTGCCTATGCGAGGGGCATCCGGCGACGGTTGCGGGTTCGAAGGCAGCACGAGTTCCTTGTAGAGAATCTGAGTGAAGTCCGGGAGATTGCGACCCATGAGCGGCAGCAGCGGGTCGGAGGCCGGGTTTTGCTGGGTTGCGCCCTCAGCTTCGAGATCCCGGGCGTAGTATCCGCGACGGTAAGCGAGTTTATATTTGCCATTGGCGAGCTTCAGCTCGATGTGCCGGAATCTTCCGTCCATGGTTTTGTTGGTCGGCGTATAGGTCAGGGTGTAATAGTGCGCGCCGATATCGATCACCCGGTTCAGAGCGCTCGCCAGCCCGTTGGTGTCGTAGAAGGCTTGGCCGCCGGTGTCACGGGCCACGTCTTCCATGGCGGCGTGGCTGGAATCACGACTCACGGCTCCTGCTCTTAGCTGGTTGACTTGGTCTTGAGTGGCCAGCGACCCTCTCTTCCGTCCAGTCTCCGCAGCGTTGGCCTCATACACGAAGTCTGTGACCAAACCCTGCGCACCGACCGGGTAGATCGCAACATCGTCGGCGGTGAGCAACTCGGCGGTGTGCTCGATCTCCTGTTGGAAGTTCTGCGCCGCGGTAAATGAGTTAACCAGGTCCGGGTCGGGAAAGATGCCGACAGGGAAGGAACCGGAAAACCACACCACATTCTTGCGGCCGGGAACTTCGGAGAGATAACGCGCCAATTGCTGCAAGGCTTGCAGCGTAATGCGGATGCGCGATTCGGCCAGGAAAGTAGCGGTGTCGGCCTGGAACTCTTTCACGATTTGAACGGGATCGACGAAAGGAATCGGCGCCGGTCCGCCGCCCTGCTCTGCGATCAGAAAGTCGGTGAACTGCTGGTTGGAATCGCTTTCTACCTCCGAGGGCAGCAGGGCTGACGAATGCGGGCCCGCTCTCCTTTGGTGGAACGCCGCTACCAATTCTGAGGAGTCGGTCGTGATCCCCTGCAGCATCCGCAGGCGTGATGCCAGCGTGAAAATGGCGACGCGGGTGCCCGGCGGAATCGTTCCTAAATACTTGATCATCTGCTGGCGAACGAAGGTCTGGTCGCGAGTGGGAGTGTTGAGGGCGTCCAACAATAGTACGTTCACAGAGTCAGCCGTTTTGGTGACCGGAAAGTTCGTGTACACGTGAGGCGGCATGGGCGGCAATTTCGTCAGCGTGGGCGGCACACCGTGGTGCTCTTCAAACGTGGAGATAGTCTGGGGTTTGCCGTCTTCGAAAACCTCGAAGTCTTCCTTGTGAAGTCCGGTGACTGGCTCGTCCTTGTCCTTGGTGACCACCACGTCGACGACCGCGACTTTGACTTTGGACTGGATGGTCGTGACGACATTATTGGAATCTTGAGAGGCGGTTTGCGGATGGACCCGAACCACCGCAGACAGCAGAAGAATTAACCCAGGCAAGCAGTAACGGCGGGTATACATATTCGTCGTCTCAGCCGAAAACCTTATCACAGAACCATCCGCCTTCAGACAAAGCGGATGGAGTCACCCTTGACCAGCGAGTGCTTCAGAAACCTGGCGTCGTCGTGGTCGGGGAAGTCGAGGCGGTAATGGGCGCCCCGGCTTTCTTCACGCGCCAGCGCGGAGCGTGCCACCAGCAAACCGGTTTGGCGAAGATTTTGTGCCTCCCAGGCGCGGCGCGTTTGCGGATGAGCCACGCGCGGGCCAAGCGCTTCCAGGCGAGCAATCGCTTGTTTCAGCCCCGCACCGGTACGGACGATGCCGACGTGCTCCCACATTAAGTCTTGTATCTCGCGGACGACTTCCTCCGTGCCGGCGTCGACCGGGCCATTGGAGTAGGCGGCGGCAGGTCCGTCCTTTTCTTTTCTGTGGGGAGTGTGAAGCTCTCCGCGCATCTTATTGCCGGCTCTAGCCCCGAAGACCAAGCCTTCCAGCAGCGAGTTGCTGGCCAGACGATTGGCGCCATGTACGCCGGTCGCGGCCGCTTCGCCGGCAGCGTACAAACCGGGGAGCGTTGCGCGTGCATCCAGATCGGTACGCACGCCGCCCATCGCGTAATGCGCGGCGGGACGAATCGGGATCATATCGGTCGTGATGTCGATGTTGTATTGCAGGCAAGTGGCGTGAATTCGCGGAAAGCGCTCCGCAATGCGTTTTGCGTTGAGATGAGTGAGATCCAAGTAGACCACCGGCTCTTTCGCCCGGCTGACCTCCAGTTCATGAACGATGGCGCGAGCGACCACATCGCGTGGCGCAAGTTCTGCCATCGCGTGATATTTGGGCATGAAGCGGACCATTTCGATGTTGCGCAGATACGCGCCTTCTCCCCGTAGCGCCTCGGACAGTAAAAAACGCGGCGCACTCTTGAGATAGAGCGCAGTCGGATGAAACTGGACGAACTCCATGTCGCTAATTTCCGCGCCCGCGCGAAACGCCATGGCCACGCCATCGCCGGTAGCCACGGCTGGGTTGGTGGTGTTGCGGTAGAGTTGTCCAGCCCCGCCCGTCGCCAGAAGTACGGCGGCGGCGCTTACCTGCCTGCCTCCCGCCAGATCTACCCCGCACACGCGTCCGTCGGCCACGCGCAGGCTGGTGGTGAACTCGAACTCGCAAACTGAAATCGTGCTCAGCGTCTGCGCTTTGGCATAGAGCGCCCGCAGAATTTCCCGGCCCGTGGAGTCGCCGTGGGCATGTAAGATGCGGTTGCGGCTGTGCGCACCCTCGCGTCCGAAAGTCAGCTTGGTTCCCTTGCGGTCAAACTCTGTGCCCCAGCGAATCAGTTCCTCGATTCGCTCCGGGCCCTCCTCGACCAGAACTTTAGCGGCCTCCGGATTACACAGGCCATCCCCGGCGTTGAGCGTGTCCTGTAGGTGCAGGCCGATCTCATCTTCGTCGCTCAAGGCAGCCGCGATGCCGCCCTGCGCGAACTGCGTGGCAGAATCGGTGACTTCCCGCTTTGCCAGCACCACCACGCGGCCAGACGGCGCCAACTCCACGGCCGCGCGCAGTCCGGCAACTCCTGCGCCAATCACCAGGAAATCGGTTTCGGGAGGCGCGCTTTCCATAAGAGCCAGATGGTACCACGCAATCACGCGGCGGCCATGGAAGCCTTACGCTATGATGAGAACCCATGATTCGCGTGACCGTCGCAGTGTCGCCGCGTCCCTATGACGCCCTTATAGAGCGCGGCTTGCTGGAGAAAGCGGGAGAGCACCTGCTCGAGACGTTGGGTGCTCGTCCGCGGCTATTTGTGGTGACCGTGCCTCCGGTCCGCCGCAAATGGGGCAAGAAGTTGATGGCTTCGCTATCCGCCGCGGGATTCACCGCAAAGCTGCTGGAGATGCCCGACGGTGAACCCCACAAGAAGCTTTCCACTATCGAAACACTGGCGGAGCAGCTTCTTCGCATGGGGGCCGATCGGGGCGCGGTAATCGTAGCTTTCGGCGGCGGCGTTATCGGTGACGTCGTGGGCTTGCTGGCTTCGCTCTATCAGCGCGGGGTGGACCTCGTTCAGATTCCTACCACGGTGCAGGCTCAACTGGACGCTTCTTTGGGCGGGAAAACCGGGGTCAACTTGAAGGGCGGAAAAAATCTGCTGGGCACTTTTCATCAACCCAGATTGGTTCTGATTGATCCGCTCTTAGTCTCCACTTTGCCCGAGCGCGAGTTTCGCGCCGGCCTGTATGAAGCGCTGAAATGCGGAGTGATCGGCAACCCGCAGTTGTTCGACCGCTTGGGACAAGTTCCGGTAAAAGCGTTGCGCCGGGATATGGCTACCTTGGAATGGGTGATTGCGGAATCGGTGAAACTTAAAGCGCAGGTGGTCTCCCAGGACGAGCGGGACAGCGGTCTGCGCCAGGTGTTGAATCTGGGCCACACCATCGGACACGGGCTGGAAGCGGCAACCGGATATCGTCGATTTCTGCACGGGGAAGCGGTTGCCTGGGGGATGATCGCCGCGGCCAACATCGCTGCCGCGGTGGATAAGCTAGATCGCAACGTGGCTCATCAAATCACAGAAGCAGTATTTAGTTTCGGATCGTTGCCGAAAGTGGATGTTCCCAGCCGGAGCTTGTTGCGGCTCTTGCAAGCGGACAAAAAGACGCGTGACGGCGTGGTCCACTTCGTGCTACCTCGGGAAATTGGCAAGGTGGAGATAGTGAAGGACGTGCCGACAAAGGTCGTCTCCGACGCAGTCAACGAACTACGACGGCTATCGAAGTGAGAACTAGCGAGAGAGGCACGCAGTCACCGAGAAAAGCGAGAAACTGGTTTCCTGTGCTTCCCTGTGTCCCCCGTGGTTAATCATTCGAACGTGAGAGATATTTCCAAATCCGCGGTCCTGGGAGCCGCCCCGGAGGGGACGCGTGACCCCGCCACCGCGGCCCACGCCGTTCGCGAGATGTTTACCGCGATCGCTCCGCGTTACGACTTTCTCAATCATCTGCTCTCGTTGAATATTGACCGGCTATGGTGGCGCCGCACCGCGAAGAGTTTCGCGTCCATTCTTGGACGTCCGGACGCAAATATCCTCGACCTGTGTTGCGGCACCGGCGACATGACATTTGCATTGGCTCGCCGGGCCGGGAAATCCCCCGCCCGAATCCTGGGCGCGGACTTTTCTCACGCCATGTTGCAAAGGGCCAGCGCGAAATCGACCGGCTCTTCACTCCGCTGGGTAGAAGCCGACGCGCTGCACTTGCCTTTTGCCGGCGGCCAGTTCGATCTGGTCACAACCGCATTCGGATTCCGCAACCTGGCGGACTACGACGCGGGCCTACGAGAGATGGTGCGTGTGCTGCGTCCGGAAGGAGAGTGCGGAATACTCGACTTTGGCGAACCCAGAGGCCTCGTGGGCCGGTTGTACCGCGTCTATTTCAAACGCGTGTTGCCCGCAGTGGGGACGCTGATCTCAGGTGTAAAAGGGCCATATGCTTATTTGCCGGCTTCCGTCGAGCGCTTTCCTGAGCCGGCGCAGATGTTGGAACGGATGCGTCATGCAGGCTTCCGCAAAGCCACATGGTCGCCGTACACGTTCGGAGTTGCAGGACTATACCGCGGAAGAAGGTAAGTTGCCGGGTCGGATCGCTTGGCGACAGAGTCTCAGCCTTGTTCAACAACGACCGAATAATTTGTTCCTTCCCATCGCTGCGCTTGCAACCACAGAAACGTAAATACGACTTCTTGCCCTGGCCGCAATTGGTTTGCGGGTAGGTCCACGATGTGAATGCCAAGTCCGGTGTCAGAAGTATTCGTGTCCTGCGTGGTCCGCCAGCCATCGAAACTCCAGTGCACCAGAGCCGGCTGGAGAACGGCAAGCCGCAGCGTGTTGCCCGCAATCATGCTGCGGCATTTGTTGTTATATCGCCATTCGATGTGCGTGGATTTCTTCTTCTCGACCTGATAACGCTGCACGGTTTGCGGCGGCTGATCGAAGACCTTGCCATCGTGCAGCGACCGTCTCAACTTGATGTACTCGGCGTGGGCCCACACCAAAGGACAAGCCGAACCAGAAATCTTGCCACGAAACAATTCCAGCTCCGGAATGTCGGGCGAATCCCAGACCTGCTCGGGAATCAAGCGGCTCCCGCCGGTCGAGCATTCCATCACGCGCAGAAGTTGTTCCGCAACCTCCGGCCGTCCGGCTGCCAGTTCGTAGTGGGCACGTTCGCCGGCCAGCAGCGGCCAAGCCCGTCCCACGCCGGTGCCATCAAAAGGAGATCCATCCTCATGTTCGCCGTAGCCATCTCCGTTATAGCGGTACCAGCACGGACCCTGCGGCAAGTCCACACGCAGCAGGGCATCGACTACCTTCACCGTATTTAGAATGCGCGGATCGTCCGGAGCCCGCAGGCCGAATCGTACCAGCGCCAGGAAATCCGGGCTGACAATGTGCGAGGCCGGCCCGTAGCTGTCCGCCGGTGGCCGGTTCTTAATGGGCACGAACCCTTCCAACGGCGAAGCCGCGCCGTCCGATTCCGGGGGAGCGATGCGAACGTAGTAACCGTCGACTCCTACCTGCTGTGTGAAGTAATTGTTGGTAGCGTAGACCCAACGTTCGATTCTGTCGTTCCAGGAATCGGCAGTATCGCGCAAGTAGCTGGCCGTGACTCCTCGGCCCATGGTGTCCGCCAGATCGGCCGCAGCCAGCAGGGCGGCAATCTCTACCGCCAGCGTGAACGGCGAATATCCGGCGTCCTCCTCCCAGCGATCTTGCTGCGTGACCGGGCCATTGCGCACCAGGTATCCAGCCGCTCGCTCGACCAGCACCCACCATCGCCTGAGATCGCCCAGAGCGGCCGCGGCCTCGCGGCGCAGCAAGTCAACCAGCAGGATGGGAAACGCCGCCTCGTCCATCTGCACGCCATTCCAATAAGGGCGCCCGTCCAGCCACATGTTTTGCGCCCAGTGGCCATCCGCTTCCTGCGTGGCTTCGAGGTACCGGAGCACGCGGAGAGAGTCGTCTTGAGCTCCGGCGGCCAGGAAACCGCAGGCGATTTCTACCAGGTCGCGCGGCCACACCAGGTGATAGCCGCCGAGATCTTCGTCTCCCTTATTAAATCCCCAGGGGATGGAGAGGCTGGCGATCACTCCCCCGACAAACTCCTTGGACTCGTGGGAACGCAGCACACTGGCGCTGGCGCGATAGAGATCGTGCTCACGCGCCGGCTCATCCAGTTTCAGCAGACCGTCCTGCCAATCTTTCCAATGCCACACGTAGTACTTGCGGAGTTCGTCGTAAGGTTCGCTGAGGCTGGCCCTGACCTGTTGACCGGCCTCCGACCAGATGCCGCCGAAACCCAGCGCCAGCACGAATTCTCCCGCGCACGCCTGCAAGTCAATTTCGCCGGTAAACGCAATGTTGCCGTTCTCGGCGCGGGTGTAGTCCCAGGTCAGGCTGAAGTTACGCGAAAGATCCTGCCAGCCGTCGGAATAGCCGGCAAAGCCCACCGACGATGTTCGCCAGGGCCCGGAGTAACCAAATGCCAGGGCCGTATCGTCGCGGTGGGCAAAAAACATCGGCACGCCCTTGTAATCGCCGACCCACCCGGTATTACCCGCCCCGTGGTTCGCGAGGTGGGGGGAGAGCAGCGCATAGAGGTGATAATCGGCGAGGGTGCCTTGGAGTGGGACGAAACGCACCTTCTGAAGGACCACGTTGCGGTAAGGATCGGTGAAAACTTCTTTTTCAATCCGGTAGCGGCCGCCTTGGCATAAGTTCACAAGTTCGTACACGGGAACGCCAGGCTCAACCGTCCGGTTCTCGAACGAGCAGTGGCGTTTTTCTTCCGAGAAGAAATCCACGCCGTTGGTGACGATGAGTCCCATGTCGCGCGTGCACGCCTGATCGACGCGCGGGAAATAGACTTCGTTGAGGATGCCGTGGCTTAACGTGAACCACACGCGGCTGTGCAGATTCAGCGCGGTGCCAATGCCGGTTTTTGCGCTCGAAGTCCAGCGCGCGGCAATTCCGGGCCAGCCGGGAGCGTAACGTTCCGAGTCACTCACATTCATCTCCCTACGGAAACATTTCTGTCCGCTGTCATTCTGAGCGAAGTGTGTCTGCGCGCAGTGCAGGCACACGCAGTCGAAGAATCCCTACCATATATCAGCGACGAGAGTCTTCGCGATTCGAACCTATAGGGGAACTCTGATTAAGGGTCTGTGTTCCCCTGTGCCCTCTGTGTTTTGCTACGAGCGTGCCTTCAAGGCTTCTAAATTCAGCTTTCCTAAGTACAACGCCATTCCTACAACAGCGTCCACGCCCATTCGATCCAGTCGCTCGATTTCCTCAGTGCTGGAAATGCCTCCGGCCGCGATCAATTGCCTCGCAGTGGCCGACCGCAATTCCTCGACCGTCTCGATCGGAATCCCCAGCATCATTCCTTCGGTATCGATGTGCGTGTAGAGGAAAGCCGCGCACCACGATTGCAAGTCGCGAATCATCTGAAGCGGAGTAATCGCCGTGAATTCGCGCCATCCGCGGATGGCGACCTTCCCGCCCTTCGCGTCAATGGCAAAAACCAGCTTGTCGCGGCCCGACGGTCTCGGCGATTTCTTTCGCGAATGCTGCGTTCGTTGCACCGTCGCGAATCAGAGTTGAGCCGAGAATCACGCGGCGCGCTCCCAGCGCCAGAATTTCCTGGGCCGCCGCGATCGAGCGGATGCCGCCACCCACCTGGCAGGGAAGACGGCGCACGAAGTCCGCGATCAGCGTGCGATTGTCGCCGGTGCCGATGGCGGCATCGAGGTCGATGAGCTGCACCAGCGGGAACTGGGAGAAACGCTCCACCCACTCATCGAAGTTCTCGAACTCCAGCGCCTTCTTGCGCCCCTGCACAAGCTGGACGATTTTGCCGCCCATCAAATCGATCGAAGGAATCAGCACGGCCACCTCACCGGAATGCCTGCGGATCGCAATTGCAGCTTCAGTTCCGCGAAGGAAGAACTAGCTCCAAAGTGAAAGATGGACGCGGCCAGAGCGGCGTCGGCGTGTCCCTCGCCGAACACCTCGACGAAATGCTGCGCCCCGCCGGCGCCTCCGGAAGCAATCACGGGAATGCGTACGGCATCGCCCACCGCCCGCGTCAGCTCGCAATCGAATCCGATGCCGGTGCCGTCGCGATCCATGGAGGTGAGCAAAATCTCGCCCGCGCCGAATTCTTCCGCTTGCTTTGCCCACTGCACGGCGTCACGTCCCGGTCGGATTGCGGCCGCCGTGAGTGCGTACGTCGAAATGGGCAGAACCATTTCCTCCGGGGATGCGTTTGGCGTCGATGGCGACGATGGCCGCCTGCGAACCGAAGCGGCTGGCGATGCGAGTGATCAGGGTACGGGTCGGCAATGGCGGCGGAGTTAATGCTGACCTTATCGGCGCCGGCATCAAAAATCGCGCTGGCATCGTCCAGCGAACGAATGCCTCCGCCCACGGTGAAAGGAATGAAAAGCTGTCGCGCCGTCCGCCGGACGGTTTCGAGGAGGGTGGAGCGGTTTTCGTGCGTGGCCGTTATATCGAGCAACACGACTTCATCCGCGCCCGCAGCGCTGTGCGCCGCCGCCAGTTCCGCCGGATCGCCAGCGTCACGCAGATCGAGGAACTGCACGCCCTTGACCACGCGTCCGGCGTTCACGTCGAGACAAGCGATGATGCGTTTGGTCAGCATGAGCTGATATCGCTAACAGTTCGGTGCCCACTGCACAAATCTGTCATTCCGAGCGGAGCGAGGAATGCTTTTGCGCGGCAGAACAGCAGATTCCTTCCTCGTTCTCGCCGCTGATCGCGGCTGCGAACGGCTCGGAATGACAAATAAAACTCTACACGGCAAAAATTCTCCAGCATCTTCAATCCCACCGCTCCCGATTTCTCCGGATGAAACTGCACTCCGAACAAATTGTCTTGCTCGACGGCGGCGGAAAATCTTCCTCCGTACTCGCACTCCGCCACGGTTGCTTTCAGCAGCGGGACGCGGTAAGAGTGCGTAAAGTACACAAACGATCCCGACGGCACGCCCTCGCAGCAAACGGGACGCGCCGCCCTCAATCTCCAACTGATTCCATCCCACGTGCGGAGCCTTGACGGCGGCAGGGAAGCGCTCGCAGTGCCCGGGCCAAAGCCCCAGACCACGCGTGGCTGGCGCTTCTTCGCTCGATTCGATCATCCACTGCAAGCCGACACAAATACCGAGAAAAGGCACGCCCCGCGCGATGGCTTGGCGGATTGTATCGGCTAGGCCGGTTTCGCACAGAGTAGAAGTCGCGGAAAAATGCCCAACACCCGGCAAGACAATCTTTTCTGCTTGCGCAACCACGGACGGATCGGCGGTGACGACTGCACCGCTGCTGACGCGGTCCATCGCCTTCTTTACCGAAGTGAGATTACCGGCACGGTAGTCGACGATGGCGATGGTCATGTCCAGACAATCCAGGAGTCCAACAAACCTACAACAGCCCTTTCGTACTCGGCAGCAGCCGCGCCATCTGCCGGTCGCGCCAGCAGGCCGCGCGCAGCGCCCGCGCAAAGGCCTTAAACAACGCCTCGATCTTATGATGATTCGAGCGCCCATAAAGAATGCGCGCATGAACATTGGCATGCGCCCCCCGAGCGAACGCCTCGAAAAAGTCGAACACCAGCTCCGATTGCAAATCCCCGACCAGCCTCGTCTTCACTTTGGTGTCGATCACTGCAGCGGTTCGGCCCGAAAAATCGACTGCTGCGAGGCCCAGCGTCTCGTCCATCGGCATCACAAAATATCCTGCGCGTAGAATCCCGCGCTTGTTTCCAAGCGCTTGCGCAAATGCCTGTCCCAGCACAATTCCGACGTCCTCGACCGTGTGATGCTGATCAACGTCCAGATCCCCTTTTGCTGTCAGCTTAAGATCGAACCCGCCATGATGCGCGAAAAGTTCCAGCATGTGGTCGAAGAAGCGTATGCCGGTGGAAACCTTGTAGCGTCCGCGGCCATCGATAGTGAGCGCGAGGCGGATGTCAGTCTCTTTCGTGGTCCGTTGAATGACCGCTTTTCTCACGGCGTCACCTTTTCCGGCAAGCCGATTTCCTCGAACACATGCCGCAGCGCCCCCAGCAAATGCTGATTGTGTTCCACCGAGCCTACAGTGATGCGGACGCATCCGTCGCAACCTTGATCCCTCGAGCGGTCACGAACCAGAATGCCGTGTCGTCGCATGGTTGTGATGAAAGCCTCGTTGAACTCGCCCAGGTGTAGCAACACAAAATTTGCCCGGCTGGGCCAGTACTTAATTCCGCGTGCGGCCAGCTCCTCTTCCAGCAGCACCCGGCCGCGCAGGGCTTCGCCTACGTAGCGGTTTACGTAATCCTGATCATCCAGCGCGTCGGGCAGACAGGCCAGCGCCACGCTGTTCAGGTTGTAGGGAGAACTCACGCGGCGCACCATGCGCATCTCATCCACGCAGCCTGCCAGCACGCCGATGCGCAGCCCAGCCAGCCCGTAAGCTTTAGAAAATGTTCGCGAGACGAAAATGTTCGAGTGTCGCCGCCATTGCGGCATCAAAGTTTCACCACTGAACTCGAAATAGGCCTCATCGACGAGCAGAGCGGTCTGGGGCGCTGTCTCTGCAATACGCAGCAAATCGGCCTCCGACGCCATAGCGCCGGTAGGATTATTCGGATTAGCCACCGCAATCAATCGCGTGCGCTCATTGGTTCGCGCCAAAATATCGTCGGTAGGGAAGCGAAACTCCTCGCCCGCCGGCACGGCGATGACCTGAGCCCCGGTGGCAGCGGCGTAAATTTCGTACATGGCAAACGTGGGAACCACGATGAGCGCCTCGTCGCCAGGTTCGAGGTAAGTTTCACAGATCAGATGAATTGCTTCATCGGTGCCATTGGTGAGCAGGAGTTCCGCCTGCTCAATTCCCAGGTGCTTGGCAACCACCGCTTCCAGTGGGTCGCGCTCGGGATACCGCGCCAGTTGCTCGCCGTCCAGGTGGCGCAGGCGCTGCAGCACACGCGGCGAACAGCCGACCGTATTTTCGTTGAAGTCCAGACGCAGACCCTGGCGATTGCCCAGCGGCGGGTGGTAGGACTTCAAGTCGTAGACAGCGGCGCGAGCTTTAAGCATGACCGCTCCTCACCCGGATGGAGTCCGCGTGCGCCCACAGGCCTTCGACTTCGGCAAGACATTCAATCGACGGAGCAATGCGCCGCAAACCTTGACGCGAGAGTTCCTGCACGGTGATGATCTTCACGAAGTCCATCACGCTAAGGCCTCCGCGAAAACGCGCCACGCCTGCGGTCGGCAACACATGATTCGGACCAGAGCCATAGTCTCCCGCCGCCTGTGCTGAATAATCTCCGACAAAAACCGACCCTGCGTTTTGAATGGAGCTTAAATCACCGTGCGCCACCGTGATATGTTCCGGCGCAATCTGGTTCGCCCATTCCAGAGATTGCTCACGCGATGTGGCTCGCAGAATCGCACCGTTGTTCTTGAGTGATTCCTGGGCGATCGCGTTGCCTTTGGCCTGCTGTTTTACGGAGACTGCCACCAACTTCGCCAAACTAGCCGAACTGGTGATGAAAATGGCCAGCGCGGCTGGATCGTGCTCCGCCTGCGCCACCAGGTCGGCTGCGATGAACTCAGGCTCGGCCATCGTCGCTCACGATAACGACCTCGGTCGGGCCCGCGAGAAAATCAATGGCGCAGTCGAACGACACCAGTTTCTTGGCCGCGGTGACGTAGAGATTTCCCGGGCCCACGATTTTATCCACTCGCGGAATACTTTCAGTGCCATAAGCCAGCGCGGCAATCGCCTGCGCGCCGCCGACCCGGTAAAACTCCTGCACCCCGAGCATCCCTGCTGCGGCCAGCACTTCCGGCGGAGGCTGAGGCGAGACGACACGAATGCCACTTACACCCGCAACCTGCGCCGGAATAACGGTCATCAGCAGAGTCGAAACCAAGGGATGCCGCCCGCCGGGAACATAACATCCCACCGACTCCAGCGGCCGCACCAGTTGGCCGAGCGTGATGCCCGAGCGCGTGCGTGACCACTCCTTAGGCTTCTGCCACTCGCAGAATCTTCGAATATTGGCGGCGGCCTGATGAAGCGCCGAACGAAACTGTGGTGAAGCCGACTTCCACGCTTCCAACAAGCTGGCTTCGTCCACCCGCAACGCCTCACGCGCACCCAATCCATCCCAGCGCTGCGCGTACTTCCGCAGAGCGCGATCGCCGCCGCGCCTCACATCGTCCACAATGCGCCGCACGCGCGGCTCAACTTCGTCAAATTGCGCGCTGCGAGCGGCAATCCTGCGCACCTGCTCCGCCGCCGCCCGCCCCGAGAGCACTCGCATCACAGCACCACCTTATTCAGCGGATACTCCACAATGCCCTGAGCTTTGGCCTCCTTCAGCCGGGGAATCACTTCCCACGCAGTGTGCTCCTCGATCACCGTATTGACGGCGAGCCATTCGGGATCGCTCAGCGTAGAAATCGTCGGCCGCTTCAGCGCCGGCAGAACCGCCAGCACCGCGGCCAGATCGTCCTTGCGTACGTTGAGCATAAGTCCGACGCGCTCCTTGGCTGCCATAGCGCCACGCAGCATGAGAGCCAGATTTTCAATCTTGCGCCGCTTGCCGGCATCGGCCCAGGCAGCTTTGTTGGCGACGATCTGGGTATTCGATTCGAGTACAGTATCGATGATGCGCAAATGATTGGCGCGCAGCGAACTGCCGGTTTCCGTGATTTCGACGATCGCATCCGCCAGCATGGGGGGCTTCACCTCGGTCGCGCCCCAGGAGAATTCCACCTTCACTTCAACCCCGCGCTCGCGAAAATAATTCCTGGTAACGCTTACCAACTCGGTAGCGATGATGCACCCGGCGAGATCCTCGGCCCGCTGAAATGTGGATGCCTCCGGCACCGCCAGCACCCAGCGTACTTTGCCGCGGCTCTGCCTTCGCGTAAATCAAGTCGGCCACCGTGACCACTTCAAGGCCGCTCTCCACCACCCAGTCGAGGCCGGTGAGGCCGGCGTCCAGCGCACCGTGCTCGACATAGCGAGCCATCTCCTGGGCGCGGATCAGCATGCATTCAATTTCCGGATCGCCGGTCGAGGCGAAATAGGAGCGCGAGTTGACGTGAATCTGCAAGCCCGCCTGGGCAAATAGCTGCAGCGTGGCTTCCTGGAGGCTGCCTTTGGGAATGCCGATGCGCAGCTTCATCGCGGGCTCTCCTGAACTTCTGCAGAAGCTGGCGCGGAAACCGCCTTCGTGAAGCACGAGCGAGTTCCCTCATGACAGACGACGCCTTGACCCTCGACCTGGACTTTAAAGAGCAACGTGTCACGGTCGCAATCGGTGCTGGCAGAAACCAGCTTCAGCCGGTTGCCGGAAGTTTCTCCCTTGGTCCAGAGTTCATTGCGGGTGCGGCTGTAGAAGGTCACATAGCCGCCGTTCAGCGTGCGCTCCAGGGCTTCGCGGTTCAGGAAGCCCAGCATCAGAACCTCTCCGTTCGCCGCATCCTGCACAATGGCCGGCGCCAGGCCGCGCATCTTGTCGAAATCAATTTCCGGATTCATGAAATCCTCGTCCACCTAAAGTATTGGCAGTGGAGCGACGGGCGTCCTTGCCCGTCAAGTCACGGTCCCGTCCACCAGCGTCACGCCGGCCTCCCTTGCGACCACAAACAAAAAGCCCGCTGAGCATCTTCTGCCTCAGCGGGCCGGATCTTGTGAGTGCTGGACTGGCTCAGCTACACACCCTCACCGGCGCGCCGATGCGCGTGATGGTGATGGCGGTGATGGCAGCTAGTCCGCATGACTGAAGTAGATTATGGGAAAGGCGGGAATTCTGTCAATCCTGCAGAGCGGACACTCCTGTCCGCAGCCTTTGACGCTGATCTTTTGCCGGGAAAGGCAAAACCAACATCAAAGTCGACAGCGGCGGATAAGAGTGTCCGCCCAACATTTACGATCCGGTCAACGCCGGCAGCACATTGGCCGATCCGACCAGAAAAACCACGCCCACGATCACGCTATAAGCCGAGGTCAGCGCGGTCACGGTGCGAAACACGAATGGCTTGTGCATTCCACCGACAAAGATTCCGGCGGCGGAGGCGCACATGAGAGTGTTCATCACCACCAGGCCGGCGATAAACATCAGCAGCCCCAGGAATCCCTTGGCCGTCCCGCCCAGATTCGCAGCCATTAGAAACAGAAGAAGCTGGGTAGGGGTCTCAGCGCCGATACCATGAATCACACCAATCAGGAAAGTGGAGGTCGAGCCGAAACCTTCGCGAAATAGCTCCGGGCGCCGGTGATCGGTCGTGGTCCCGTTCCGGCTGAGTACCCGCGAAAGACGCCAGTACAACCACAGCAGGCCATTGATCAGCAACGTGATGCGTGTCTTCGGGTGAGCATGGTAGTGGCCGGTTCGTCTCACCAGACTGGTGAGCACGTAGATTCCGAGAACCAGCAGCGTAATTCCGACGACCCGCTCTGCCCAGCGGTCGGTGGCTTCGGGCAGGGACAGATGGAAGCTTATCGCAGCCGCCCCCAGCAGCGCCACGGTGACTGCGTGGCCCGAAACATAGAGCAAACCGTAGCGCATGGCATCCTTGGCCCGGTTCTGGACGCTGGTAATGTCTGAGATGGCGGCGATGTGGTCGTAATCCAAGCCGTGCCGGAAGCCGAGGATGGCCGCGGAAAGCAGCGCCAGCTTCAAGTTCAAAGGGTCAGACATGCGAGTCGGCTGCCGGATTCAAGTCTACATGGAGATATGGGACGCTGCGCGCAAGCATAGGCGGATTTGATGCGCGTTCAGCCACCAGGGGTGCAGAAGATCACAGGGGAAGCCCACGTTTGCTTTCCGCTGTGGCTCTCTGTGTTCCCCAGTTGGTTAGCACGCCATCACGACCGCGAGACAGTTCCGCCCGACTGCAGTAAAATCAACCGAGGCGAGAGTTAGATCAACTGCTGAGCTTCTTCAGAAACTGATTCCCAAGCGGTGGCGGTCGAAGCCGTTTTCACCTACATCTGAAGAGTTGGTAAGCGCCCGCAGGATTGTGTGTTAAGACGTCTTACAGGAGATAGCAATGGCCAAGATTGCAAAGACAGCAGACCGCAAGAAGGTGATGGACACCTCGAAGAGCACTGATTGCCCCAAATGTGGCAAGGCGACTCGCATCGTTAAGCGCGTCAAGGACCGGGAACGCGGCATTCCCGGCGGAGTGTTTATTTCGTGCTCGGCGTGCGATTTCTACGAAAAGCTCTAGTATTGCCGCCGGAAATTCGTTACATAAGTTTGTCTCCCGACCGGAGCGAAGCGGAGTGGAGGGACCTTGTGTTTCCAATACCCTTCGCGATGCCCACGCCGTTTCAATATGCCGCTTATTCTCGGGACACGAAACTAAGAGCGAAAGAGGATTACCCCCTCATCTCACCCAGAATTGCCCGGGCTTCGGCGCCAGGGTCGGCCGCTGCGGTAATGGGACGCCCTACCACGATATGCGTAGCTCCCGCGGCGATAGCCTCGGCGGGGGTCGCAACTCGAGCCTGATCGCCGGCATTCGCGCCAGCCGGTCGCACTCCGGGAGTCACAATCGCAAAGTCGCCGCTGAGTTCGCGGCGCAGCTCGGAAGCCTCCAGCGCCGAGGCAATCACCCCCTGGCAGCCGTCGGCAATGGCGAGAGCCGCCAGCCGCAAGACGTGGTCAACCACCCGGCCGCGGACACCCACCCTGTCCAACTCACTGTCGTCCATGCTGGTCAGCACGGTTACCGCCAGCACCATTAGATTGGGGTCGACGCTACGAGCTGCGGTGGTAGCGGCACGGAGCATTTTGCCGCCGCCGGAGGCATGGACGGTCAGCATGCTGACGCCTAACTGAGCCGCTTCCCGCACCGCGCCGCTTACGGTGTTGGGAATGTCGTGGTACTTCAGGTCAAGGAAGACCCGCCGTCCGGAGGCCACCAGATCGCGGACGATGGACGGGCCTTCCGCGGTGTAAAGCTGCATGCCGACTTTATACGTAAAGGCGGAGTCGCCCACGGCCGCCACAATTTTCTGGGCGGCGGCCGCGGAGGACACGTCCAAAGCGACGATCAGGCGTTGACGCGGGTCAACCATCCATCCGAGTTTAAAGGGTTTGGCGCTAGTACGCCACTGGGCCGGCCATGGCCACCGTCTGCGGCTCGACTATATCCAGACGGACTTTCTGCACACCATAGGCCTTGAGCTGGAGCGCCCGGGCGGCGCCGTAGGAAAGGTCGATAATGCGGTCGGGAACGATCGGTCCACGGTCGTTGATCTTGACCACAACCGCCTTGCCGTTCCGCAGATTCGTTACCCGCACCCAAGTCCCAAGAGGAAGCTTAGGATGCGCAGCCGTCAAATCATACATATTGAAGGGCTCGCCGCTGGCGGTAGTTTTTCCGTGGAATTGACGGCCATACCACGAGGCGGTCCCAACTTGATACGGTTTGGCAGGCCGCTTGGCTGCCTTCTTCTGAGACGCCACAACCGAACGCTTGGACGCTGGAGTCACCGCTGTACCCGCCGCTCGCTTGACGGGTGCCTGGGCCGCTCCCAAGCTAGCTACTGAGAAAACGATGGCCAGACTGTGGATACTAAGTCGACGCATTTAATCACCTCTCATGTTTCCCCCTACCGCAGTTTCGCCAAGGATTCTGAAATGCTAGCCTCCCCGGAGGTGGGTGTCAATCCCCGCGGGGCTGTAGCAATGTAACCGAGCAGTACCCGATATCACACGTAACTTCATGTAAATCTTAACCAAATGGTCATATAGGGATAAGTTACAAGCACTTATGTATTTATATTATAGTAAATAACCATCCGCCTCCGGCTGATGTAGTTAATACATAGCTTTAGTTTCAATGACTTGGGCGAAAATTGGGTGTTTTGGTTTGAATTGAGTGAGTTGCAGCGAAATCAGCCTTGCAGGCATGAACCTTCGATAGCGTTTTGCAAGCCAAGCCGTTTCCGGTAGATTGCCAACCATGGCTCCCGCACAACCCCCAACTATTTTGACGATCGCCGGCTTTGACCCTTCCGCCGGCGCCGGAGTGGCGGCTGACATCAAGACCATAGCCGCCCATGGCTGCTACGGGGTGGCGTGCATCACTGCGCTCACGGTCCAGTCGACCTCAGGGGTTCGCCGAGTGCAGCCGGTCGACGTGGACGTAGTCGAGGAGACGTTGGAGGAACTAGCCTCCGACTTCGATATCGCCGCAGTGCACATCGGAATGCTGGCCACAAGGGAGTTGGCCGCGACGGTGGCCGACTTCTTGACCCGGCGACGGCTTCCGCGGGTGGTTCTGGATCCGATTCTTAGGTCGACGTCGGGAGCGGAGTTACTGGACCCGGAAGGAATGGTCCTGCTAGTAGAGAGGCTATTTCCCTCGGCCGCGGTCATAACGCCAAATGTGGACGAAGCCTCGGTTCTGACCGGGCTTCCGGTGACAAATCTCGACCAGATGCGGGCCGCCGCCGAAAGGCTCCATTCCATGGGAGCGGGGGGCGTGGTGGTGACGGGAGGGCACTTCGATCCCGCAGTCGACCTGTTGAGCCTTCAGGGGATGGGGCCAGCCGAGGAGAAAGTCTTTCAATCCAGTAGTCTGCAGTCCAACTCCACCCACGGGACAGGGTGTGCTTTTGCCACGGCCATTGCCTGCCGGTTGGCGCTGGGGGAGGAATTGCCGGAGGCCGTGGCTCTGGCTAAGAGATATGTCGCTGAAGCCATTGCCCACGCTTACCCGGTGGGGCGGGGTTTGGGGCCGGTGCATCATCTGTACGGGAGGGATCGGGAATTCAGGAGGGAATAAGGCACCGTGGTCTGACGGGTGAGGACGCCCGTTGTTCCACCAAGACACTGTTGAGATTACTTTCTTTGTGGGGAGCTTCGCTTTAGAAGGATTCCGGCAAGAAACGCCGCAACGGCTGCCAGCAACCACTGCAGGCGAAAGAGTTGCACGGCCTGGAAGTCGTTAAAGGTCTGGACGGTGAAGATCATGCCCACGGCAACTGCCGCCAGCAGGCAGCCCAAACCCAGCAGGAAGGCTATCAAGGAGGCGGCAGAGAGTCCCATGAACTGCTTGATCGTCTGGAACTCCAGGTAACGGGTCCAACTACTCGCGATGGCCGAGTTGGCTCCGGGTTGGCGAACCGACCCGCACACATGGCAGAAGCGGCCGTCCACCATGAATTCGGTTCCGCAGCTTTCGCAGGCTCCTGCCATGGCGGGAGAAGCAGGGTGAATGGATTGGTTCGAAATCGCGGCGGGGGGGCGCCAGAATTCCTGGTGTGTGTCGTTGACCACTCCGGACATGAACTACCCCTTTTGCTTTTTCTTTCTATCTCCAATCGCACGCCATTGACCAAAGGCCAACCAGACTAAGCTGCTGATATTTCAACGCGGCCATCGCGTCGCCGAACCCTCTCCGTCTGTGAGCAGGCAAGAATTACTCTGTGCCCCGGCAAAGATTATCGTGACGAGGGATGGAAGGCGCAGGGCGAACCAGTCGATTTCATATTCCGAGGTAACTAGATTGGTTCAGCGGTATCGAGTACTCACATCGGGTAAACTGAAAGACGAGCCTCGTAGAGAATCTCGATATTGTTTACTCCACGCACTCCTCATTCAGTTCTGCAAGCCGTGTTGTCTGCCGTCGTGCTCTTCGTGGCCGTGGTCGCGGGCAGTGCGTCTCCGCTGCCGCGGGAAGCATTGTCGTTCCGCCCCAACGATCCGCTGAATGCGGCGGCTTTCGACCACTTCTACAATCTTGATTACGATCGTGCCATACAGGAATTCGAACAGGTGTTGAAGCGGCATCCCGGGGATCCCTTCGCCGTCAACCACCTGCTTACGGCAGTGCTGATCCGCGAGCTTTATCGCATGGGGGCGATGAACACCGGGGAGTATGCCAATGACAGTTTCATCGGCCAGGCCCATCGCCCGGCCGACCCCAAGGTGAAAGAGCAGATTACATCGCTGGTACAAAGAGCCGAAGAACTGGAAGAGCAACAACTGAAGGCGAATCCCAACGACGTGGATGCCCTTTATGCCCGCGGCGCGACCCGCGCCGAGTTTTCCCTTTATACGGCGCTGGTGGAACGCGCCTGGTTTTCTGCATTGCGCAATGGAGTCGGCGCGCGGCACGACCACGAGCGGGTTTTAGAGTTGGACCCTAAGTACATCGATGCCAAGCTCGTGGTGGGGACGCACAACTACGTGATGGGAAGCCTCCCCTGGGGCGTGAAAGTGGCGGTGGCGCTGGTGGGGCTGAGCGGCAGCAAGGAGAAGGGACTCCAGTATCTGTCTGAAGTGGCGAAGAGCAACAGCGAATCGAGCGTGGATGCGCAAATCGTTCTAAGCCTCTTCCTGAGGCGGGAGCATCGCTACGAGGAAGCGCTAGCGGTGATGCGAGGGTTGGTGCCGATCTATCCCCGAAACGTGCTGTTTGCCCTGGAAGAGGGCAATTTGCTTCGCGCCGCAGGACGGAACCAGGAGGCTGCCGCCGCTTATCGCAAGATATGGCAAGCGGGTAAGGACGGCCATTATCCCGGCTTGCACTATGAGTTGGCTGCGCTCAGCCTCGGCGATCTGCTCCGCAGCCAGAAGGACTACGGCGGCGCCGCCGCAGCCTATGATCTGGTCAGCGAGGACCCCCAAGCCGATCCCGAACTAGTGCAACGCTCTGAACTCGGCGCGGGTGAAATGTACGACCTGCTGCAACAGCGCGACCTGGCGACGAGACGATATCAGTCGGTGGTCGGCTCTGACGCCGCCACTTCCTGGGCTGAAACCGCCCGTGAGCGCCTGAAAGAACCCTACCGGGGGGAGTAGCAGAATTGAACTTTCTGGGCCAGATCGGCGTATCCTTATAGCGCGGGAGGTGAACCATGTACTGCAACTATTGCGGTAAGGTGATCCAGGAAGACGCCAACGTCTGCGCGTATTGCGGCAAGCGGGTGGGCGCTGTGGCTGCCCGGGCGCGGCTGGTCAGGCCTCGTGCCGACCGCAAGATTGCCGGGGTATGCGCCGGGTGCGCCGAGTACTTTGACATTGATGTGACCCTGGTGCGCCTGCTGTGGGTGGTGGTTTCTTTCTTCCCGCCGAGCATCGGCATCTTGGGGTATATCGTGGCCTGGATCGTGATGCCGGAAGAGCCGCTGATGCTTCCTGCGCCGGCAGGGCAGCACGCGACCAATCCTTAAGGTCTAGCAGGACGTGAGGCGGCCTCTTGCCTGTCGAGACCATCCACCATGAACCGGATCCGCAGCACTGACACCGAAATCGCTTACGACGTGCTGGGGAACGGCCCGCCTCTCGTCTTGCTACATCCCTTTCCAGCCAATCATGAATTGTGGCTGCCCGCGGCGCAGGCTTTGATCTCGCGGTACAAGCTCATCCTTCCTGATTTGCGGGGGCACGGCGACTCCGGCGCGGGCGAAGGTCCGGCGACCATGGAAAAACACGCTGCCGATATCGCCTGTATTCTCGATGAGATTGAGGTTGGCCGGGCGACTTTCGTGGGCGTCTCGATCGGCGGTTATGTTCTGTTCGAATTCTGGCGCCGCTTCCGGGAGCGGGTTTCGGCCTTGGTGTTATTCAACACCAAGGCGTCCGCGGATACTCCCGAGGCGCGAGCCGCGCGTTTGCAAGCTGCAACCGAGGTGTTGGAGCGTGGCACTGAGCCATTCTTTGAGAGTATGGCTGCAAAGCTGATGGGGAAGACCACGCATGCCACCCGTCCCGATCTAGTGGAGGGGGCGTTGCGCATGATGAGGAAGATGTCGCCCGAAGATGTTGCGGCAGTACAGCGGGGAATGGCCGAGCGTCCGGACTCGCTTTCGACGCTGAAAACCATCCACGTGCGCACGCTTGTGGTGACCGGCGACGAAGATATTATGACCGGCGTGGCGGAGGCCGAGGTGATGCGTCAGAACATTGCGGGCAGCCAGTTGAAAGTGATTCCGCGGGCGGGGCACTATTCGCCGTGGGAGCGGTCCGAGGAAGTAGGCAGCTTGCTCAGGCAGTTCTTGGAGTCTTCTTAGGCAAAACCGAGAACTGGGAACCAGAACCTGGGAACTGGCGTTTGCTACAATCCTGTGGCCATGATTGATACCTTCCTAGTGCCGGAAAAAACCGTAGCCAGCGCCAAGGGCGATGGTCCCGCGGTAGACATAAGTAGCGCAACTAATCGCGTATTTCTTCTAATCCTCGAGATTACCAAGATCATCGAGCAGGAGGCCCTAGACACAAGCATTCACGGTTCGTCTGACGGCGTCACATGGGATGCGAAGCCGCTGATCTCGTTTCCGCAAAAGTTCTACACCGGGCAGCATCCCTTGCTGCTCGACCTGACCGCATCCGCGGGCGCCAAGTTGGTGCGGGCCCACTGGGAGGTCGCACGTTGGGGCCGCGGCACCGAGACGCCGATGTTCGAGTTCCATCTTGCCATCCGGGAAGTACCGGCAGACATTCTGAAGGAAGCTACGGCGGAGGCTAAGGCGCTGGTATAAGTTCGCGGCCTCAACCCTGTGTCCCCTGTGCTTCCCTGTGGTTGACTCCGGAACTCGGTGAACCACAGGGGGGCACAGGGAGGCACAGGGGTTTTTGGTTTCGGACGCCCGCCGTGGTCGAGGTTGACACTCAACAGTCATTCAATGTCAGGAGTCAAGAGGCACTCGATTCAGCGACCATGAATCGGTACTCATGAATCGGTTTACATCCGCTATATTTGAAGACGCCTTGAACTCCAGCTCAAACGTTATTGTTCGCCCCGCTCGCAATCTCTCGGGAACACTTTCGTTGCCGGGAGACAAATCTATCTCGCATCGTTATGCCATGCTGGGAGCGATCGCCGAAGGCACGACCCGGCTGGAGAATTTTTCTACCGGCGCGGATTGCGCCAGCACGCTGGGTTGTTTGAAGACGCTGGGTGTTTCGTGGGAGCGCAACGGCGGTTCGGTGGTGATTCAGGGACAGGGGCCGAAGCTGCAGGCGCCCGCATCGGCCCTCGATTGCGGCAACTCCGGCTCGACCATGCGCATGTTGAGCGGCATTCTCGCGGGGCAGGATTTTTCCAGCAAGTTGATGGGCGACGCGTCGCTCTCCCGCCGGCCGATGGCGCGGATTATCGCGCCGCTGGAAGCTATGGGGGCGCGCATTGCCGCCAAAGACGGAGGCCGGCCTCCATTGTGCGTTACCGGCGGGCGTCTTAAAGCGATTGATTATAAGATGCCCGTGGCGAGTGCCCAGGTGAAATCGGCGGTACTTTTTGCCGGCCTGTTCGCAGATGGCGAGACGCGTGTGCAGGAGCCGATGCGCACCCGTGACCACGGGGAACTGGCTCTACACGCCTTCGGCGCCGAGCTGAAGCATCAGGTCAACGAAGTACGGATTGCCGGAGGACAGAAGCTTCACTCCATCGAAGCGGCAATTCCCGGAGATCTTTCCAGCGCGGCATTTTTTCTCTGCGCGGCTGCGCTGTTTGCCGGCTCACAACTCGTCATCCCCGCTCTGCTCATGAATCCAACGCGGGCGCGGCTGCTCGATATCCTGATCGCGATGGGAATGAGCATTGCCGTAACGCAATTGGAAGAGCAGCACGGAGAACTTACCGGAACAGTTCAGGCCGAAGGCCGCCTGCTGCGCGGAGCAACGATTGCCGGAGCTGACACGGCCGCGCTCATCGACGAGATTCCGGTGCTGGCGGCGATCGCGCCTTACACGACGGAAGGCGTTGAGATTCGCGACGCACGGGAACTTCGGGTAAAGGAGTCGGATCGAATCGCGGCCGTGGCGAAAAATTTGCGCGCCATGGGAGCGGAAGTCGAAGAGCGCGAGGATGGACTCAAAATTCCCGGGGGACAGAAGCTACGCGGAGCGGATGTTGATTCCCTCGGCGACCATCGCATCGCCATGGCGTTTGCCGTGGCGGCTTTGCGTTCGGAGGGTGAGACACAGGTCCGGGGCGCGGATGCGGCCGTGATTTCGTATCCGGAGTTTTTTACAGCATTGGAGAGCCTGGTGCAGCGCTGAAAATTGAAGATCGCCGGAATGCCGATAGTGTGGCCCTGTGATCTCTGTGTTTGAAGCCGGAGCTGCTGAACCACAGAGGTCACAGGGGAGCACAGGGAAGCGCTAACCACGGAGAAAATGAGAGACAAGAATCGCGTGGCTATTTTTCTCGGGGTCCTCTGTCTGTTGGGCGTGCTGGTTGCCCAACTCGCGCTTTCCGTCCGCCAGGAGTCGCTCACCTGGGACGAGGATGACCATATTTACGCCGGCTACATGTCGTGGAAAACCGGGGATTTTGGCCTGAATCCCGAGCATCCGCCGCTGGTCAAGCTGCTGGGGGCGCTGCCGCTGTTGGGCATGCGACTATACGTTCCGCCGTTGCAACAGCGTTTTTTCAAGCACGAGGCATTCCTGGGTGGAAAGGATTTCCTTTTCAAGAACGATACCGACCGGATGCTGTTCCGGGTTCGCATGAGCGTTGCCGTGCTGACGGTTCTTTTGGCTTTGCTGATCTTTTTGGCGACGCGGGAGATGTTTGGCATGGGTCCGGCTTTCATGGCGCTGACCCTATTTGTTTTTGATCCGAACATTCTGGCTCACGGCGCCGTATTAGGTACAGATATGGGGCTGTCCTGCTTCATGTTTGCGACTGTCTATGCTTTCTATCGCTACGTGAAGACACCCTCGGTGCCGCGGCTTCTTTTGACTGGTCTGGCGGCTGGTCTGGCGCTGGCTTCGAAGCACACCGGGATTCTAGTTTTTCCCATGTTGTTGCTGCTGGCTATCGTCGAATTGATTCGGGGTGCGACGCCACCAGTGGCGGTTGGCAGGAGGGCGCTTAGCGGGGCGGCTTCGTTATTCGTGATCAGCGCCGTCGCGGTGGCGGTGCTTTGGGGGTTCTATGGATTCCGCTATGCCGCGCGCCCGGGCGGGATGCAGTTGAATCCTCCGCTGGCGGAATATATCCAGCCCATGCGGCCACACGAAGCCACGCTCGTCGCAGCCGTGGCTCGATGGCGATTGCTGCCGGAGTCCTATCTCTACGGCCTGGCGGATGTGCGCCAGACCGCCGACTTCTATTCCAGCTATCTGTTTGGCAAAGTCTATGCCCATGGCGTCTGGTTCTATTTTCCCAGCGCTTTCATCATCAAGTCGACGCTCGCGTTTCTGATTCTCCTAGGGCTGGCGATCTATGCGATCGCGAGTGGAAAGCTCCGATGCTGGCGGGAGATTTTGTTTCTCACCATTCCGCCCGCGGTTCACTTTGCGGTCGCCATGAGTTCGCGGATCAATATTGGCGTCCGTCACATTCTGCCGGTTTACGTTTTTCTTTATGTGCTGATCGGCGGGGCGGCGTGGGCTTTGATTCGGCAAAAGCGGCAGTGGGCGTACGTCATCACGGCTCTGGTTCTGTTTCAGGTGATTTCTTCGGTCCGGGCTTACCCGGTTTACATGGCCTATTCGAGTGAGGTGTGGGGCGGCCCGTCCCAGACTTACCGGTATCTGAGCGACTCCAACGTGGATTGGGCGCAGCAGTTGAAGGCGGTGAAGCAGTACCTGGATCAGCACGGCATCCGGCAATGCTGGTTTGCGTACTTTGCCCAGGGAGTGGTGGACGCTCAAGATTATGGGATCCCGTGCAAACCGTTGATCACCGAAGACTCGCAATGGGTCAACGAGGAGATGGACGTTCCGGTTGAAATCGACGGCCCCGTGCTCTTGAGCACGGGGACCATGTCGGGATTCGAGTTTGCCTCGGATGATCTGAATCCCTATCGCGAATTCAAGTCGGTGCGTCCGACGGCGGTGATTCAAGACGCGGTGTTTGTTTATGACGGACACTTCCGCATCCCGATGGCCGCGGCTTTAAGCTTGGCGCAAAAGTCGCGGAATCTGCTGGAGGCGCAGCGCTTTGACGATGCTCTCACGGTTGCGCGGAGTGCGGTCGCCGCCGATGCTGGCTGCATAAAGGCGCAGACCGCCCTGGGAGATGCTTTAGCTGCGATGAAGCGGCCAGAGGCGTCTCGGGCGGCGTATCAGCAGGCTCTGGCTCTAGCCAAGAGCCTAGACCCTCAGGTGCAGGATCGGTGGGTCCCTGATATCGAGAGGAAACTAGCGAATAAGTAGTTGCCGCTTGCTGTCGGCGCGACAGCCCGAAGCAGCAGACATTGGTATCAAAGGCGGAGGCACTAGATGAGAAAGTTGCTGGTTGCATTTGCGATCCTGGCGTGCACGCTGTTGGCATCGGCGCGCTCAGCGGATCGCGAGTCGATTTCTCCTTTCCTGGACTCGCTGCAACCGTGGACAGCTTCCAGCCCCGACGTTCCGGCCGCCAGGCCGGCGGCGACTCCACAAGTAACCGCGTATACGCTTCCCCCCGATCTTTACAAGAAGGCCCATGAACGCAGCCGCATATATTTCCATTTTTATCTCATCAGCTTTGTCTACGGGCTGGCAGTTTTGTGGGTAATCCTGCGCTGGAAACTGGCGGCGAAGTATCGCGATTGGGCGGAGAAGTGTTCAGCCCGACGCTTTGTGCAGAGCCTGGTGTATGCGCCTTTGCTGCTGCTCACCATGGCTTTTCTCACCTTGCCAACCGACATCTATCAGAATTGGGTGGAGCTGAAGTACGGACTCTCGGTGCAGAGTTGGGGGTCGTGGGCCTGGGACTGGACAAAAGTCCAGCTCATCATCGCCGTGATCGGGACGGTCCTCATTTGGCTGCTCTACCTGGTGATCCGGCGCAGCGCGCGGCGTTGGTGGTTTTACTTCTGGCTGATCTCGATTCCGATCGGAGTGTTTCTGGTTTTTCTGCAGCCGCTGATTATTGACCCCATGTTCCATAGGTTCGAGCCACTACAGAGCAAAGACGCGGAGCTTACCGTCAGCCTCGAACAGATGGTGCACCGCGCCGGCAAAAATATTCCGCCGGAGCGCATGTTCTGGATGGGGGCGGGCGAGAAGACTGTCGAGCTGAATGCTTATGTTACCGGCTTCGGAGCCTCGAAGCGCATTGTGGTGTGGGATACGACGATTGCCAAAATGAGCACGGCGCAGATCGTATTTGTTGCCGGCCACGAAATGGGCCACTACGTTCTAAACCACGTTCCCAAAGGACTTGCGCTCAACGCACTGGCGTTCTTTGTCTTTTTCTACCTGGGTTACCGCTTCATCGGGTGGGTACTGGCGCGATGGGGAGGGGATTGGGGCATACGCGGTTTGGACGATTGGGCGTCTCTGCCGGCCTTGCTACTCTTGCTGTCCGTATTCTCGTTCGTCGCGAATCCGGTGAGCAGTGCGGTCAGCCGTTATTTCGAACACCAGGCGGACCAGTATGGACTCGAAGTGACGCACGGGCTTACTCCCGATTCCGGACAGGTGGCGGCGCAAGCGTTTCAGGTTTTGGGTGAGGTCGACCTGTCCGACCCTGATCCCAATCCGCTGGCGGTTTTCCTCTACTATTCGCACCCGACTACTTCAGACCGGGTTCAGTTCTGTCTGTCATACGATCCGTGGTCGAAGGGCGAACAGCCGGAGTTCGTGCGGTAGTTTCTTTGCGACCTCTGCGGGGGTTCTCAGCGGCCTCCGCGTTTTAAGATTTTAAGGAGACTGAGGGAGAACAAAATCTTACATCGCAGAGGCCGCAGAGAACGGCCGCGAAGGGCGCAGAGAACGGCGGATGAGCCTTCTGCGGCGCGATAGGCCGCTAGTTGCCCACATATCTGGCGTAGAGGCTGCGAGCTATGGCGGTATCTACCGTCCCTTTGATAATCGCGCGGCCATCGGGAAACAAAGTCATCTCGTAAGGCTCGCGCCAGAATTTCAGGACGAAGTCGTTGTGCCGGACCGCGCCATGCGGCTTCAATCGTTCGCTCATCTCCGCAAAATTGAGGGGACGGCTGCGTTCGTGAATCTGCACCGAATTGCGGCCGCAGAGCGTGATGTGTGGCCGTCCTTGCCCCGCGAGGTGAATGAAGTTGCGCTGGCCGCAGGCGCGGCATCCGGGCCTCGGCTTGCCGGCGAAGATTTCAGCCCGGTGATTTTGCCAGACATCAAATGAGAGCAGGGTTCGGCGCACGCGATAGTGTGCGCCTACCACCAACTTCATCGCCTCGGTGGCGGCCAAGGACGCCGCCAGATTCACCGCTGAATTCAGGATGCCGGCCGTCTCGCAAGTCTCAAGCGCTCCGGCCGGGGGATCGGGGAAGACGCAGGCCAGGCAAGCAGTGGTTCCGGGCAGAACGTTGAGCGTAACGCCATAACTTCCCACGGCCGCGGTATAGATCCACGGCTGGGTATTCTTAACGGCAAAGTCGTTGACCAGATATCGAGTTTCAAAGTTGTCGGTACCATCGAGAATGAGCTGCATTCCGCCCAGCAGCGATTCGATGTTTGCCGGAGTCAGGTCGGCGACATGGGACTCGACCACGATTTGCGAATTGAAGGCGGCAATCTTACGCGCGGCGGCAATGGCCTTGGGAAGAGACTCCGCGGCGTCGGACTCGTCGAACAACGACTGCCGCTGCAGGTTGCTCGGTTCGACGTAGTCGCGGTCGATGATGCGTAGTGTGCCGACACCTGCGCGTGCGAGCAGGGAAGCCAGAGCCGATCCGGTTGCGCCGCAGCCCACGACCGCAACCCGGGCCGCAGACAGCTTGCTTTGTCCTTCCGCGCCGATCCCGTGAAAGAGTATCTGCCGCGAATATCTTGGATCGAGTTCCAAAGAGGTCATCGGGTCATCGCCTTGCACCCAGTATTATAGGTGGCACGCGGTTTCAACGGAGCAACCCCAATTCATTCACGCGAAGGATGCAGAGGTAAACGATCAGAATTAGGCGTGTGGCGCGGCTTCGCCTCCTGGGTGATTCAGCGATTTCCTTGGCAACCTCGTTTTGAAAGAAGGCATTTAAGATACACGCATTCAGAACTTGAGCCATGCGCAGCGTCGCCCTTGCGGAATGCAACATTGATCTTTGCCGACTCATCGAACCAACTGACCACCGCCATCCGAGCTGAGGAGCGTTAGCCATTGAGGGGGATTTTGCGCACAACTGCCGCTTTGCTGACCCTCCCGGCCATTTTTTTCGCCGTGGGGTTGTCTCAGCCCATGGCGGTTGCTGCGGCAGTTCCTACCCAAAATCAAACCCCTGCCGGAACATCGCAGCCCGTGTTTCAGTTGAGCGGCGCGTCCGCCTATCTGGGGCTGACGGTAGAGGAGATACGCTTTCCCGGCATTAACGACGCCAACGAGCAGAAACGGCTGCGCGACCTGATCGCGCAAAAGAGCGGCGAACCTCTGGACCGCGAGCGCCTTCGCCAAAGCATCCAGGCTATCCACGCCACCGGCCGCTTTGCCGACATCCGCGCTGAGGCGGAGCGAACCGCCGACGGAAAGATGTCGCTGACTTTCATCACCGCGCCCAACTACTTTATCGGCGGCGTAATGGCCGAAGGCGCGCCAGCGCGTCCTAGCCCAAGCCAGGTGGTGAATTCATCGAAGCTTCAGTTGGGTGAGTTGTTTACGCAGGAGAAGCTGGACCGCGCGCTTAAGAACATCAAGCAGCTCATGGAAGAAAACGGGTACTATCGGTCGTCGGTAAGCGACGCCGAGAAGACGAATCCGGGCACACAACAGGTCGGGGTCGCGTTCACAATCCGGCCCGGTTCCCAGGCGCACGTCGGCTTGATCAGCGTAACCGGCAGCCCGGGATATTCTCCCGAGCAAATCCATGACATTGCCAAGCTTCATCCCGGCGACCCGGTAGCTCTGCAGCGGATTAACAGTGCGCTGGAGCGGCTGCGCCAGAGATATCAAAAAAAGAATCGCTGGCTGGCGCAGGTCACGATCGCACAGCGCTCCTATCGCCCGGCATCCAATGCCGTGGACTTTATCTTCGATGTGCAACCCGGCCCAGTCGTGAATATCGTTACTGAGGGCTTCAAGATCAGCCGCAGCGCGCTCAAGAAGAATATTCCAATCTATGAGGAGAATGCCCTGGACGACGACCTTCTGAACGAGGGCCGCCGCAACCTGATCAACTATCTACAGGGGCGTGGCTATTTCGCCGCCAACGTAACCGTGAAGAAGACCGGAGATCCCTCCGGCAAAGAAATGACGGTGATTTACGACATCAATGCCGGTCCACGCCACAACCTGGTGAAAGTCACTATTAGCGGCAACCGCTACTTCGATACTCCCCTGCTGCTCTCTTACATGCAGGTGCAGCCCGCCGGCCGCTTTCTTTCTCATGGCCTCTACAGCCAGCGCCTGCTCAATGACGACGTACATGGTCTCGAAGACCTGTATCGCGCCAGCGGTTTCGATAATGTCAAGATCACCCAGGAAGTGGACGATAACTATCAAGGGCGGGAGAATCAGCTGGCGGTTTCGTTGCACGTGGACGAAGGCCCGCAGACTCTAGTCGAAGAGCTGCATATTCTGGGGAACAAAATCGTCCCGGAAGCCGCATTCGGCGCGTTGAATACGCAACCGGGCCAGCCCTTTTCGGAATCAAAAGTGGCGGACGACCGGGAAATCATTTTGAGTTACTACTTCAACCGCGGATTTCCCGACGCCAGCTTCGAGGCTTCCGCCAAACCCGTGACGGGAAACCCGGACCGCATGGATGTGACTTTCACCATCCATGAAGGCGAGCAGACGTTCGTGGATCAGGTGCTGGTATCGGGTTTAAGCTTCACCCGGCCCTACATCGTGGATCGCGAACTGCAAATGAAGCCTGGCGATCCGCTGAGCCAACTGGACATGCTGGAGACGCAAAGGCGCCTCTATGATCTGGGAATCTTCAGTCAAGTAGACACGGCAGTGCAGAACCCCGATGGGACTGAGCAGCGAAAGAATGTACTGGTCCAGGTCCAGGAAGCCAAGCGCTACACTTTCAATTACGGCGCCGGCCTCGAATTTCAGACTGGCCAGCCCAATATCGGCACCAACCGGGCGCAGGGCGCAACCGGATTGAGTCCGCGCATCTCTTTTGATGTAACCCGCCTGAACTTCCGCGGGCGCAATCATACGATCACTTTCAGCACCCATGTGGGCCGCCTGCAGCAGCGCGCTCTCATCAGCTACAATGCCCCGCGCTGGTTGAACAGCTCACACTGGAAGCTTTCGCTTACGGCCCTTTATGACAACACGCTCGACGTGACCACGTTTACTTCGGAACGTCTCGAGGGATCGGTGCAAGCCGAGCAGATTCTGGGCCGAGCGGGCACCATGGACTACCGTTTCACCTTCCGCCGCGTGCTGGCTACGAATCTGGAAATCAGCAGCAATCAGGTTCCACTCCTCTCGCTGCCGGTACGTGTTGGCGGTCCAGGATTTACCTATATTCGGGATAAGCGGGATAACCCCATCGAAAGCACCAAGGGAACCTACAACACCCTGGATATGTCGGTAGCTTCCAGTTATTTTGGATCGGAGGCGGACTTCAGCCGCATTCTGTTTCAGAATTCCACTTACCATTCTTTCGGCAAGAACCGGCGCAAGAGGTACGTCTTCGCTCGCTCGTTGCGGGTCGGAGTAGAGACTCCGTTCCGTAATACAGTCCTGCGTCCGCCGGGGCTGTGCCCGCAATCGGGACAGGTCCTGTGCGTGCCCTTGCCCGAACTCTTTCTTTCGGGCGGCGGAAACTCCCATCGTGGCTTTGGCCTGAACCAGGCGGGCCCGCGCGATCCGGTGACCGGATTTCCGCTGGGCGGCGGAGCCCTCTTCCTGAACAATCTGGAACTGCGTTTTCCCCCGCCTACCCTGCCATTCGTCCAGGAGAACCTTAGCTTCGCCATCTTTCACGATGCGGGCAATGTCTTTACCAATGGCAGTGAAATGCTGAACCACTTGCTCACCTGGAAACAGAAAGATCCCCAACTCTGCCTCCAGGCCAGCACGGCTACACAATGTAACTACAGCTATATTTCCCACGCCATAGGGGTTGGTGTACGCTACAAGACGCCCATTGGACCGGTGCGGTTCGATTTCGGATACAACCTGAACCCGCCGGCATTTCCAAGCTCCCAGACCACAACCGACGCAAATGGGCAGCCGACGACTGTTTTTGTACCGCAACATTTGGGCCGTTTTAATGTTTTCTTTAGTATTGGGCAAACATTCTGATGACTCATAGGCTCTCCATTTTCGCTTGCACTGCCGCGCTGCTGGCAGCTTGTGTCCTGCCTGCCCGGGCCGGCGACATTTTGGATCGGGTAGTGGCCACGGTGAACGGACACGTCATCCTGCAAAGCGATTGGGAGGATGCGGTTCGCTCCGAGGCTTTTATTGCGGGCCGCACACTGGATCAAATCACCGCCAAAGACCAGAAGGCGGCCCTGGACCGCCTGATCGACCAGGAATTGCTCAGAGAGCAAGTGCGCGTCTCCGAGTTCCCACCTCCCAGCGAGGAGGAAGTGAGCAAACGCATTCAGGAAGTCCGGAAACAATATCCTGATGCAGAAAGCGAGGCCGGCTGGCAGGCTGAACTGACGCGCTACGGTCTTACAGAAGCGGCGCTCAAAGACCGCATCGCGCAGCAACTGAATTTGACCCGTCTGGTGGACGCGCGCCTTCGCCCCAGCGTCAACGTTGACGCCAAGAGCATCGAGAGCTACTACAACCAGGAACTCTTGCCGCAGCTTCGCCAATCGGGAGGCAAAGAGGTTGCGCTCGCCCAAGTGACCCCCCAAATCAAGGAACTGCTCACCCAGCAACAGGTCAACCAATTGCTGACGCTGTGGCTGCAGAATCTTCGCGCCAGCAGCAAAATCCGTAACCTGGCGGCAGCTTCGGACTCCGGAAGCCAGGCGCAATGACCGAGGCCGGCGCCAACTCGCGTCGGCGCAAGTGGTGGAAATACCTGCTGTGGACCGGTCTCGCGGGCCTGCTGGTTCTGGCCGGACTCGGCTGGTTTATCACCACGAATTCCTTCCAGGCCATGGTTCGCCGCCGCCTGGTCGTCGAACTGGAGCGCATTACCGGTGGCCGCGTAGACCTCGGCAGTTTCCACACCACGCCGCTTCGCTTTCGGGTGGAGGTGCGCGATCTCACCATTCACGGCAATGAAGGCGCGGATCAAGCACCCTACGCTCATGTGGATCGCGTGACCGCGACGGTAAAGATTATCTCTGTGCTGGGCGCGGAATTCGGATTTCATTCTGTAGTGCTCGATCACCCCGTTATTCATCTGATCTTTTATCCCGACGGCACCTCCAACCAACCCACACCCAAGCTGAAACAGGCCTCCGGAAAGACGGCCGTTGAGCAATTGTTCCGGCTCTCCATCAGCCATTTGGAAATCCGCCATGGAGAACTCCTGTGGAACGACCAAAAGCTGCCTCTGGATGCCAAGGTGGAGGACGTCTCGGCCGAAATGACGTATTCCTTGCTGCGCCGCACTTATGAAAGCAGTCTGCTCCTCGGCAAGGTAGTGACGAAGTTGTGGGACTATCGCCCCTTTGCGTGGATGCTGGAAGCTCATTTCAGCATGGGCACGAACGGCCTGCAGTTGCGATCTTTGAAAGCCAATTCTGGCCGTTCCCGTTTCGAAGCTGCGGGCCGGGTAGCGGGTTTCCGTGAGCCCCAAATTCAAGCAACGTACCACGCCTCCATTGATCTGGCTGAAGCTGCCGCGATTGCGCGCCGCCGCGAAGTGCGGCGCGGCACCGCGGAGTTGCAAGGTGGCGGTAGCTGGTCACTCGAGCAGTTCTCCACCACCGGCAAATTACTTCTGAACGATGTCGATTGGCATGATCAATTCCTGAACCTAAGTAGCGCTACGGTCAGCAGCGACTTCTCAGCTTCGTCGCATCGGATCGCGCTTTCGCAGATCCAAGCCCGGTTGCTGGGTGGGAGCGGAACAGGGGAGGCAGAAATAACCGGTTGGCTTGCTTCGCCGCCGGCGAAATCCGGCAAGCGCAAACCCGCTGAGGAGCAGAAGGGAATGGTCGCCCTGCGGCTCAAGGGCTTATCCGCCGGCCCGCTGGCGGCAGCTCTGTCCACTTCGGCCTTTCAACTTCAGCGGATGAACCTGGCAGGGGTTGCGAACGGCACCGTCGATCTTCGCTGGAAGGGCTCGGTCCGCAACTCTGAGACCCAGGTCGCCGTCGAGGTGGCTCCGCCCACCTCGCCTCCTCACGGTCAATTGCCCTTGACGGCCCGAGCCCGCTTCACCGTTCGATCCGCTACGGGAGAAGTGGAGGTCACGGAACTCAACGCGTCGACGCCCGCCTCTCAAGTACGAGCTTCCGGCAAGCTGGCCCGCCAGGGAGTTTTGAATGTCTCCGCGAGCACTTCGAACCTGAGCGAGTGGGAACCGATTCTGTCGGCATTCGGGGAGTCCGAGCGGATTCCAATCGTGCTCCGTGGCCGGGTATCTTTCCAGGGCACGGCTACTGGCCGAATCCCAAACTTGACTCTCGCCGGGAACCTGCAAGTACAGGATTTCGACTATCAGATGCCGGCCACTGCACGTACGCTGGAGCGACCAGTGCATTGGGACAGCCTGGTTGCGGACATTCAAATTTCCCGCCATGCCTTTGCTGCCCACAACGCGATTCTGCACCACGGAGACGCACAGGCTAGCCTTGACGTCACAGTCGGCTTCGATCAAGGCCACTTCACTGATCTCAGCCCCTTCACTCTCCACCTCGACATACACCACGCGGAACTGGCCGAAATTCTCTCTCTTGCCGGATACAACTATCCGCTGCGTGGAACGACGGATCTGTCCGTCGAAGCCTCGGGTACTCGCCTACAAATCGAGGGAGCAGGCCACGTCCAGGTAAGTAAGGCGACCATCTACGGAGAGGACGTTCAGAGCCTCACTTCCGAGCTGCACTTCCATGGCGCGGAAATCCAGCTCACCAACATGAATGTCGCTTACAGCGATGCCCGTCTCGAGGGCTCGGCCAGCGCCGATTTTTCCAACCGCACCTTCCATTTCGATCTGACGGGAACAGGTTTTCAGCTTGCCCGCCTCCCCCAAGTGCGTAACAGCAGGGTGACCGTGGACGGACGCATGGATTTTACCGCTCAAGGCTCGGGAACCCTCGAAGCGCCTGATATCAATGCAACCGTCCACCTGGGCACACTGGCTTTTGGTGGTGAGCGCGCGGGTAACTATACAGTGCAGGCGACCACCCACGGTCGCGATTTGCGCTTCACCGGGCGCTCCGAGTTTCAGCAGGGGGATCTGAACTTCGAAGGCAACGTTCAGTTGCAGGAGAACTGGCCCTCGACCCTGGACCTGCACTTTCATCATCTGGATGTGGACGCGCTCCTAAGACGGTACCAGAGCGGGCGGCTAAGCGGCCACTCTACCGTCGACGGCGACGTGCATGTGCAGGGTCCCCTGCTCCAGCCTCGCGATCTTAGTCTCACTGCCAACCTCAGCGATTTCCACGCGGACATCGAGAAGCTCCAGCTCCATAACGATGGGCCGATTCGCTTTACCATCGCCAACCAGGTTCTGCTCTTGGAGCCTTTCCGCCTGGTGGGCGTGGACACCGACCTCTCCACCCGCGGGACCGTCCATCTCAGCGGAGAACGGTCGTTGGATCTCCACATGCAAGGCCATGCCAATCTGGCGCTCATCCAGAGCTACGACAGCGATTTCACATCCTCCGGAATTTTAGCCATGGATATGACCGTTGCGGGCACAGTGAACCAGCCGTTGGTCCAGGGACAGCTGCAGATCCAGAAAGGCGCCATCGCATACCTGGACCTGCCCAGCGCCTTGAGCGATATCAACGGCTCGCTGTCATTCAGTCAGAATCGCTTGCAAGTGGAGTCGCTCACCGCGCGCACCGGCGGGGGACAGGTGATCTTCGGCGGCTATGCCACCTGGTACAACCGCCAGCTCAATTTCGATCTTACCTTGCAGGAGCGCGAGGTCCGGCTTCGCTATCCGCCGGGCATCAGTTCTACGGCGAATGCCGAGTTGCGCTTCGCGGGGAACTCGAGCGCGTCCACGTTGTCGGGGGACATTACCGTCACCAAACTGTCGGTAACTCCCGGTTTCGATTTCGGCGGGTACCTGGCACGGCGTGCGCGTGCCAGCGCGTTGCCGCAGACGAACCCACTGCTGAACGGCATCCGTCTCGATGTCCACATCGTTACCACTCCGGAACTGCAGATGCAGACGGCCGTCGTGCGGCTTTCCGGGGATGCCGACCTGCGGCTGCGTGGTACGGCGGCCCGGCCGGTGATCCTGGGGCGTGCCGATGTGCTCGAGGGCCAGGCTTACTTCAACGGAAGCCGTTACGACCTGGAGCGCGGCGAGGTCACCTTCAACGACCCTGTAAAAACCGCGCCCATCCTCGATCTGCAGGCCACCACCCGGGTGCGCGACTACGACATAACTCTGAATCTGACGGGCGAAGCGGGCACGGACAAGTTCAAAGTAACTTATCGCTCTGAGCCCCCGCTGCCGGAAAGCGACATTATTACTCTGCTGGCTCTGGGGCACACCACTCAGGAGTCCGCGCAGATCGAGCAGTCCGGACAGTCGGCTTTCACGCAGGAGGCCTCCAGCGCCATCATCAACCAGGCTCTGAATGCGACGGTGAGCAATCGCATGCAAAAGCTGTTCGGCGTGAGCCGCATCAAGGTCGATCCTGAGGGGTTGAACACGGAAACCAACCTGGCGCGCGGTCCCCTGGTCACGATCGAACAGCAGGTCTCCAATAATCTCACCATCACCTACAGCACCAGCGTGCAGCAGGCATCGCAGCAGATCATCCACGTCGAGTACAATCTTACCCGTAATGTTTCCATCGTGGCCATTCGCGACCAGAACGGCGTTGTCAGCTTCGACGTGAAAATGCGCCGCCGGAGGAAGTAGTACGGCAGTGGAGTCGGCTGTATTCTGGCCCTGTCATGTCGTCTGAAACGCAAGCCGCACACTCTGCGGAGCAGCGCCGCAGCATGGTCGATTTGCAGCTTCGGGTCCGCGGCATCCGCGACGAACGCGTGCTGCAAGCGATGGCTCGGGTTCCCCGCCACCAGTTCGTGGGGGAGAGCTTCCGCGGCCACGCCTACGAGGATCATCCTCTTTCGATTGGGGAGAACCAAACCATATCGCAACCCTACATCGTGGCGCTCACGCTGGAGGCGCTGGCGATCGAGCCTGCATATTCTGTGCTCGAAATCGGCACTGGCTCCGGTTATCAAACCGCTCTGCTCGCCGAACTTGCGCGGCGGGTATTCTCGATCGAGCGGCACGAATCGCTCGCCCGGCAGGCTGAGAGCACGCTGGCGTCCCTCGGTTACACCAACATCACGATCGTGGTGGCGGATGGCGGCAAGGGCCTCGCCGAGTTCGCGCCTTTCGATGCTATTGCGGTCGCTGCCGCCGCACCCAGAATCCCGGCGCCGTTATTCGAGCAGTTGCGCGAGGGCGGCCGCATGGTGATTCCGGTGGGCGAGCCGCAGTGTCAGGAGCTGCAGCTAGTCCGCAAGTCGGAAGGCCGGGCGGTGGTAGGATCCTTGGGCGCTTGTGCGTTTGTTCCGCTGATTGGCAGCCACGGGTATGTGTCTGGCTGACGCTGTAAAGAACGATTCTTAGCCACGTTTTCCCCGCCACGACTGTTTTACAATCTTCTCTATGCCGGTCCTGCGCAGCCTGGGCGTTACCCTGGAAATGATCAAATGGGAGCACTCGATCTTTGTGCTGCCATTTGCGCTGTGCGGCGCCATGCTGGCCGCAAACGGCATCCCTTCCGGCCACCAACTGGCCTGGATCGTCGTCGCCATGGTCGCCGCGCGCTCGGCCGCGATGGCATTCAACCGCCTGGCGGACATTTCCATCGACGCAGCCAATCCGCGCACCCGCACCAGGGCGCTTCCTGCCGGAACTCTGACGCCCGGGTTTGTGGCGACTTTCGTCGCGGTTTCGTGCACAGTGTTTGTTCTGGCTGCGGCGCAACTCAACCGCGAGGCGCTCCTGCTTTCGCCGGTCGCGCTGGCGGTGATTTTGCTGTACTCCTACACCAAGCGGCTCACCCGCTGGTCTCACCTGGTGCTGGGACTGGCCATGGGAATTGCCCCGGCTGCAGCCTGGATCGCAGTCCGTGGCACGCTTGACCCACGCATCCTTCTGCTGACGGCCGCGGTCATGTTCTGGGGCGGCGGTTTTGACGTGCTATACGCTTGCCAGGACTACGATTTCGACCGGCAGAGCGATCTTCATTCTGTCCCACGGCATTTCGGGATTAGCCGCGCCCTGTGGATCGCGCGTTTCTTCCACTTCGCCATGCTGGTGCTGCTCATCAGCCTTGTGCATGCATTCGGGCTGGGGAAGCTTGCCATCGCTGGAGTGGTGGTGGTCGCGCTGCTCTTGACCTATGAGCACTCTCTGGTTTCCGCTCATGACCTCAGCAAGCTGAACGCGGCATTCTTTACGATGAATGGCGTGATCTCGTCGGTTTTCTTTTTGTTTGTGGCAGGAGATTTGCTTCTACGCTGAAATGATTTGATCATCATGGGCGTGTTCAAGGACATGCACGAGCAACGAACGGTTGATCCGGGGCGTGACTACTTGGAATTACGACGCATGCTCTCGGAAGCCATAGAGCGAGGTTATGTCGAGCAAGTCCCCGTCATGAAACGTCATCCGATGAGCCTGCGCGATGAATGGTATCGGGACAAGGAGACCGGCGAAATCTATGTTCTGATTGCGCCGGATGACCGCCCGGGATGCTGGGATCGAATCGATCCCAGCGAACTCGTCGATCCTGGTGAGACCGTGCAGTAGGGGTATCGCTTCCCGAAATTGTTTGTCTCCGAACGCCGGTTTTTTGCGCGAGGAATCTGCAGTTCCTTGGCTCCAGGCAGAATGCAGATTCCTCGCTCCGCTCGGAATGACAGTGGGGTTGCTCGAGAATCTGGTTAGGTGACAGTGTGATGACCTGTGGCGTAAAGGCTAGCTAACCGCCGCCGTCTCCGCCCGCTCTTCTCCCGCAGAGCGCAGAGTCAGCCAGTCAGTCCGCATGCGGTCCCACTCCTGGACCAGAAGTCCCTGCGACTCAAAGAACTCGCGGATGCGTACTCGATCCCATCCGACGATCTCCTCGAGAATGGGCGCAAAGATGGCCAGCGCATTGGTGCTCAGCACGGTTCGCTTGGCGACTTGCGACACGTGCTTGGCCTCGGAAACCGCAATCGTGAAGCCGTCGCGCATATTGACGTGCAGCATCACGTGAACATCGGAGCTGCCGTCGCCGGTGTAGATGATGTAATCGGGGCCAACCTGCAAATCGGCCGCCAGCTTATCGAGTGCCGCTACTTTGCCGTACCCCGCCGTAGCGCGGGTGATGGTCTCAATCTCTCCTGAGTCGGTGTAGCGGAATTCAGTACCGTAGATGTGGCTGGGCGGAACGATCCCTTCAAGTGCCGACTGAACTATTTCGACCGGAGCGGCCGAGAGAACGTAGAAGTCAAAGTGGTAGCCGCCGATCCCATTTTCCAATATCTGGTAAAGGAGATCGATGTTTTCTTTCAGGCGAATGCGCTTGCCCGTTTCGTACAAGTGCTCCTTGCGCACCCGGCTGTGAAACTCAGGGTCGTGCAAAAGCAGGTAGGCCAGTTCCGCCCCCTGCTGCACCAGATTCAGTTTGGCCATCCCTTTGGCTTTGCGCTCGAATTCGGCGGTCGGTATGCCCACCAATTCGCTCAGCACGTAGCCGGAATCATTGAAGGTTAAAGTCTGATCAAAATCACTGGCAAAAAGATAGCGTTTTAAATGCTTGTCAATCATCCTTACATTAGATGGATTCCCCGAGCAGAAGGCCAATAAAAAACATCAATGGGAGCTATTTGCGCAGTGAACTCCCGCTTTGAATCGTTGTAACTTCCACTTAACAATCGACATGCGGTGTCGCGCATTCGTGATGCGCAAGTTGATGCACTAGATACGCTGTACCTTTGTGCGATGAACACGAGGCGGTATTGCAATGGATTGCAACGGCACGCGGAAAAGCCCACACCACAGGGGTCACAGGGAGCTGCCGCCTTGATCGTTACCGATGTCCGCCGGTTACCTTTACTAAATCTCCCTCTGCGTTGAGAATGGTTGAGTACGCCCCGCGCAAAAGCCCGGCGACACAGTCCTATTTTCCCATTGCATACAGGAGCCTCATGGCAGCCACTGGAGAACTAATCCGCCTTGTGAACTACGTGGATGACATTGTTACCACCCTTCGCCGCATCAGCGCCTCGCTTCCTGGTATGGAGGCGGATGAGCGCCACCGTCTGGCCGAGCACCTGCGCACTGCCGGCGTGCCCTTCGCCGAACTGCTTGATCGGCTGGAAAAGGGAGGCCAGTAGTGCCCCAGGTCCAGACGGTGGCCGTCATTGGCGCCGGAACCATGGGCCGGGGCATCGCACACGTGGCCGCGCTGGGCGGCTATCGCACCATCCTGGAAGATCTGCTGCCGAACGCCTTGCGGCGGGCCGAATCCGAGATTCGCACCAATCTGGAGAAGGCGGTGGAACTCGGAAAAGTTTCCGCCGACGCCGCTCAAGCCGCCGCCGGACGCCTGGAATATGCCGGCTCAGTCGAAGAGGCTGCCCGGGAAGCTGATCTGGTGATCGAAGCGGTGCCCGAAGAGTTGGAGTCGAAGATCGAAATCTTCACTCTGCTCGACAAAGTCTGCCGCCCGGGAACCATTCTCGCCTCGAATACTTCGTCGTTGAGCATTACGGAAATTGCCGGCGTCACCTATCGCGCCAGCAAGTGCATTGGCATGCACTTTTTCAACCCCGTACATAAAATGAAGTTGATCGAGATCGTGCGCGCCCGCGAGACCGATGACGAAACCTTGTCCGCAGCGGTCGAACTCGGCAAACGCATGGGCAAAGAAGTCGTGGTGATCAAAGAATCGCCCGGCTTCATCACCAGCCGCGTCAACGCGCTGATCGGCAACGAGGCGTTCAATATGCTGGGAGAAGGCATTGCCTCCGCAGAAGATATCGATAAAGCGTTAAAGCTGGGCTTGAACCATCCCATGGGCCCGTTCGAGTTGGTGGATCTGGTAGGCCTCGACACCCGGTTGCACATTCTCGAATACCTGCACCAAACCCTCGGCGAGAAATATCGGCCTGCACCACTTTTGGTGCAATATGTGAAAGACGGCCGCTTGGGGCGGAAGACGGGCCGCGGAGTGTACGAATACCCCGAGCCGCAGAACAGGTGACAAGGCCGATCATTGCTGGCCTGCCGTGAGGCAGACATTATTTGGACGATATGGCAGGACACTCACTATTGGGAAGGGCACGAGTTTTACTCGTGCCACTAAAGCTCTGGAAAAAGCACAAGCGCTTCAGTGCATGAGGGTCGAACGAAGCAGTCGACGGCACGGCTGAAGCCCAATGCCCCGATACGAACCGCCCCCTTTGGTAAACGAACATTAGACTCCAGACCCGTTATTTGTTGATGTCCTGTTTGGCCTTCAGCTTCTTCACCATGGGCTGCAAAAATATTTTCTGATTGTCGGGCGCGCCATCGAGAGAAAGCTTGATTTCCTTGAGGGCATTGTCGAAGTCACCCTGCGCCGAATAGATTCTGACCGTTCCAATGCGCGCAACCCAATCGTTGGGGTTTTTCTTCACGGCCTGTCGGAAATAGTCGAAAGCCTGCTCCTGTTTGCCGTCCCGCTGGAGCTGACGGCCGTAACCATACAGTTGATAGGAAGTGGCAATCTCGATCGCTCGGTTTCGCGCGGCGCTAGCTTCGTCCTTGCGCCCCAGTTCATCCAGGATGCGGGACTTGGTCAGGAGATTGTCGAAGCGTTCTTCCGTCTTGATGGAGGTGTCTTCGTAGTGCAGGGCTTCCTCAAGGTCAAACTTCTGTGCGACGAGATAGCTGGCCGCATCATCCCATCCCTCCCAGGTGTACTGCGCCAGGCCCTGAAGCTGATTGTGCAAGCTTGCCTTGACGACTTCGTTGACATCCACGCCGACTTTGACCGGTACGGCGACCTTTTCCCACTGCAGGGTGAGAACGGTCGAATCGGCCTTCACGTCATCGAAGTCGTAGGTCAACGCTTCGTGAAAGTCCGACGGCTGAGGTTTTACCGTCACTCGCAAAGCATCCTGCGCCTGGTCATAAGTGAAGCTGCCCCAGGAAGTGTGAGCCTTCGAGAAGATAATCGTCCACTCGTTTTCGCCGGGGATCATATGCAGGCCGTAAACGCCCTTTTCCAGGGGCTTGCCTTCAATCGAGACCGCGCTGGAGAACGCAACGGTTGTGTTCTCGTTGGCCCCGGCCCGCCAGACTTCTCCGTACGGAACCACCTTGCCCCAAATGGGGCGTCCCTTGACCAGCGGGCGGTGGTAGTTCACCGTGATGTCGGTGATTCCAATGCGCTGCATCACTGTGGAATGCTGGCTATCCCGTGGCAGGTCCAGCACAGTGGACTGAGCCTGACACAACGAAGCACCCGCCAGAAAACTGGATCCCGCCAGAAACATAACAGCGAAGTGTTTAAGCAAGGCATTACCTCCGGTGAATTTGTTTCGGATCAAGACACTACCAATTGAAAAACGAGCGATTAGACGCCGGGAAAAAGTGGCGGTTAGCGAGTTGTAAATTTCAGCCACTGAAAGGGCCATGCATCCCGGCGACTCCGCTAGAATCAGAGCGTGTCCGATGCTGCCGATCTCCGCCTCGACCGAGTGCTCGCACAACTCCGGCTATACGAGCACCCGCTTCTGGAATTCTCTGCGCGCGCGAAAGGCGAGAGCGTTGAGATGATCATTCGAATCAAGAATGCTGCAGTTCCAGTGCACACGTACTATTTCGACCTGCATCCCCGCGATCTGGATAACCCGCAATTTGAATGGAGTTTCCAGCGCCAGCTTTACGACTGCCTGCACGATTATTTCGTCGAAATGTTTACCCGCACGCCGCAGAGCCGCGCCGAGCGCCGGCAGGAAGGCCTGTGACGCTGCGGGAAAAGATCGAGCAGGAAATTCAACGGCGCGGGCCGATTCCATTTTCGCGCTACATGGAACTATGCCTTTACGATCCTGAGCTTGGCTACTACTCACGCCATGCCGAGCAGTTTGGCAAAGCCGGCGATTTCTACACTTCGAGCGACGTGCACGCGGTCTTTGGACGGCTGCTGGCGCGGCAATTTGAAGAGATGTGGCGGATGCTGGGATCGCCGGAGCAGATCGAAATCCTGGAACTAGGCCCGGGCCGCGGGCTGTTCGCCCAGGATGTGCTCGACTGGTCGGAGAAAAAGTTTCCCGCATTCTTCGCTGCCTTGCACTATTCGCTGGCGGAAAGTTCTCCTGCACTGCGCCAGCGCCTGGAAACAACGCTGGCCAAATCAATCGCGGCAGGGAAAGCGTCGTTATGCAGAAGGGTAGATTCGCTGCCAGCACGGGCTGGACCGGAAGATCGGGACCTCCGTGAAACCGGAAAGGGTACGGCTTTGGCCGTGCCGGTCGGCGCTTCCATCGATATCAAAAGGGCGTTAGCCCCCGAGGTTCCTGTCATCATTTTTGCCAACGAATTTTTCGACGCGCTGCCTGTCGATGTACTTGGTCCCGACGGGGAGCTACGTATTGGCATTCAGGATGGCCGCTTTATCGAAACCTGGGCCTCGGCTTCGCCGGAAGAACTGGAGTTTCTTGACTGCTACAGCGTCCACCCGCAACCCGGAGAACGGGTCGAGGCTCCTTTGACGGCGCAGCGGTACATGAAACACCTGGCTGGAATTCCGCAACGAGGATTTCTCCTCGCGATCGACTACGGCTACACGCGCCAGGAGCAGCTTGCCGGGCGCCATCGCGGCACAGTCGTGGCTTATCGTTCCCATTTCCTAAGCTTCGACCCGTATGAGGCGCCTGGCGAGCAGGACATCACTGCGCATCTGAACTTCACCGCCCTGGCGGCGGCGGCCGAGCAAGCCGGAATGCAGGTGCAGCCGCTGGTCACGCAGTCACAATTTCTACTGGGGATCGGCGAGCACAATCAATTCGCCGATGCTTTCGAAGATTGCCGGTTGCCGCAGGAGCGAGTGAAAGTCTCGTTGCAATTGAAACATCTGGTCACTCCCGCGGGTGTCGGCGAGACCTTTCACGTGATGGCGGCGAGTAGAGGCGTGCCTGCGGAGCGGGTTGCGGGCTTAAGCGGATTGCAGTTTGGTAAGCAGCGGCAGGAGGTATCCAGTCATGAATAGAACGATTGCCATGCAGAGAGAAGTTTCATAACGGACTTGCTATCCGACAGGCGCCCACTGTCATCTATCAGAGATCAAAGCGCATCGACGTTGAACATGGCCTGAACTTTTTATGGGACAATCCACTACAACCGCGCGGCCACCCTCTTGGAAGCTTCTGCTGGCGTTCTCCATCATCTACTTCGTGTGGGGATCGACCTTCTTTGCCATACGCGTGGGAGTTCACGAAGTTCCGCCGCTGCTTCTCGCGGCTATGCGCTTTTTGACCGCTGGCGTAGTGCTTTACGCCTGGCTGCGTTTCACAGGGACACCATCGCCTACCCGGCAGCAATGGGTTTCCGCGACGCAGTTGGGCGCGCTCATCTTTGTTCTGGACTACGGCTGCCTGTTCTGGGCCGAACAGCGCGTGCCTTCGGGCATTGCCGCCGTGATCCTGGCAACCATTCCGGTTTTTATTACGCTGCTGGAGATCTCTATCTTACGCACGCAGCGCCTTACGATTCGGTTGGGTGCGGCGTTGCTGGTAGGAGTGGGCGGCGTTGCCGTGCTGGTGAACAACTCATTTTCTCTGGGCGGCGCGCCCATCAACCGGGCCGGCGCCGCAGCCCTGCTGTTTGCCGCACTGAGCTGGTCGCTGGCAACCGTGCTGACTCGCCGCCTGCGGCTGCCGGAATCGAAAGCGATGAGTTCTGCCGCGCAGATGGTGAGTGGGGGAGTTCAACTGCTCATTCTCGCAGCGGTTTCGGGAGAGGTTTCCGGCTTTAAGCCTCGCGCGGTGTCGTGGAATGCGTGGTTCGCTTTGTTTTATCTCATCATTGCGGGCTCGATCGTGGGCTTCACCGCCTACGTCTGGCTGCTTCACCATGAATCGCCGACCAAGGTCGGCACTTATGCATACGTGAATCCTGTGGTGGCGGTGATTCTTGGTTACTTTCTGGGCGCGGAGCCAATCGGACTGCGCACCGTGCTGGGGACGGCGTTGGTGCTGGTGAGCGTTGTGACCATCAACACGATGCCCAAGCGGGTGACGCAAGAAGCGCCCGCACTCGCCAAGGGAAACAGTGAATTGGCGGAGACGTCGAGTGCGCGATAGCGTGGCTGATCTGTCTGGTGAGGGGTTGTGTTTCTCAGCGTTCTCTGCGGCCGTTCTCCGCGACCTCCGCGATTTAAGACGTTGGTTTTGCTCCCCAGGCTAAAATCTTAAATCGCTGAGACCGCTGAGAACATCCGCGGAGTGCGCCGAGAAAAGCTGTGCGATCTAGGTAGTCAGCCGGCATATACTCTTCATGAATGCCAATGCGTACTCGACTTGTTAAATGTGGCAACAGGAATGCGCTGCCTATTCCCGCGGCCATACTCCAGCAGGCTTCCTTTCGCCAGTATGAGGAACTGAATCTCACCGTGATGGAAGGCCGCATCATCATCCGGCCCCTCAGGCGGAAACTAACGCTGGCGTCCCTTGTCGCAAAGATCACCCCAGAGAACCGGCACGCAGAGTTGGATTGGGGCTCGCCAGCCGGAAAAGAGATGCGGTAGCTTTGCCACGTTCCGGCCGCAGGGCGCATCACCGAGGAAATCTGTGCTCCACCCGGGCTATTTCGCAGAGGTAATTCAGCCTGAGCCCTCTTCGGTGTCTTCTTTCTTGAGGAGTCGGCCCAGTGCCTCGTCAATCTTCTTCTCAATTATCTCGTCGCTCATGTGATCGGCATGTCCGATTCTGAGGGTCATTTCTTCGCGGAAATCGTGCCCATCTCTGATGTCCCGCACTATCAGTTCCAGCGGATCGGATGGCTGGTCACCCTTCCTGATTCCCTCAGCTCTTGCTTTGATGATAGTAGCTACGAGGTCGATAATGCTCTTGGTCAGAGTGGCCCCTGCCGTTATCACCGCCAGGCAGACCAACAACTCAGGACCGCTTTCGTGCTCTTCGAAGGCGAAGTCGCCAGCGGCGGGCGACAGCTTTCCGAGGTACCCGTCGATCAGCCGATAGGGTTGCGGAGAATGTTCTCGGTGAAAACAACCCGATGTGACCCGCAACTCAATCGAGACCGCGACGCCGCCTCGACGTTGCCCGTGTCCGCTCTCGAACCGGCGCATGCGCTCTCGAAACGTCCGTTGCCAATCGGAGTCCACAGGGCGGCCTCCTTCTTACGGCCTTGTCATCTTCTCCGGCTTCATCAACAGATCGAACTCCTCGCCCGTAAGATGTCCCAGCTTCACCGCCGCCTCGCGCAGGCCCGTGCGTTCGACATGCGCTGTGTGGGCGATGTGGGCGGCTTTGTCGTAGCCCACCTTGGGCGCCAGCGCCGTTACCAGCATCAGCGAGTTCTTCACGTACCAATCCACTTTGGCGCGATCGACCTCGATGCCTTTGATCATGTATTCGACGTAGCCGTGGCAGGCGTCCGCGATCAGGGTGACCGAGTGCAGGAAGTTGTAGATGATCACCGGCTTGAAAACGTTAAGCTCGAAGTTGCCTTGCGAGCCGGCGAATCCGACGGCGGCGGTGGCGCCATGAACTTGCACGCAGACCATCGTCATGGCTTCGCATTGCGTCGGATTCACTTTGCCGGGCATGATCGAAGACCCCGGTTCGTTCTCCGGAATGGTGAGTTCTCCCAGGCCACAGCGCGGTCCGGAGGCCAGCCAGCGGATGTCGTTTGAAATTTTCATCAGCGACGCTGCCAACGTTTCTAAAGCGCCCTGCGCAAACACGAGTTCGTCGTGCGCCGAGAGCGCGGCGAACTTGTTGGGATGCGACCGGAAGGGAAGCCCGCTGAGTTCAGCGATCTTCTTCGCCGCGCGCTCCGCGAACTCGGGATGCGCATTCAGCCCCGTGCCAACCGCTGTGCCACCGATAGCGAGGTCATAGAGCCCGTCCAGCGCCTGTTCCAGCCGTTTGATGTCGCGCCGCAACAAGCTGGCCCAGCCGCCCATCTCCTGCCCAAAGGTCAGAGGAACCGCATCCTGCAGGTGAGTGCGGCCGATCTTCACGATGTCCTTGAACTCCTCAGCCTTCGCCGCAATCGCATCATGAACGGTCTGGATTGCAGGAATCAGCGCATTCTTTACCCGCTCCGCGGCCGCGATGTGCATGGCCGTGGGAAACGTGTCATTCGACGACTGCGACATGTTGACGTCATCGTTAGGATGGATCGGCTTCTTCGATCCCATCTCTCCGCCCGCCAGCTCAATCGCGCGGTTGGAGATGACCTCGTTGACGTTCATGTTGGTCTGCGTGCCGCTGCCGGTCTGCCAGATGCGCAGCGGGAACTGATCGTTGAGCTTGCCCGAAATCACTTCGTCGGCGGCCTGCACGATGAGCTTGGCTTTGTCGGCCGAAAGTTTGCCCAAATCCTGATTTACCAGAGCGCAAGCTTTCTTGAGAATCCCGAAAGCGCGGATCAGCTCCGGCGGCATGGTGTCGCGGCCAATGTTGAAATGTAGTAACGACCGCTGAGTCTGCGCCCCCCAGTAGACGTTCGCTGGGACTTCTATCTTGCCCATGCTGTCGGATTCGGTGCGCGTCGCTTTCTGCACTACCGTGGACATGCCGTGGCCCCCATAAGCGGAATTCGAGCCCATCTGCTCGAAGCGTCGATTGCGGATGAGGAGAACACGAAATTATAGCAAGCTGTCGCTCAGCGCGGATTTCGCATGCCGTTACAGCACCCAACAATTCTGGGTAGAGTGCAACGACCACGCTACAATAACCCGGCGCCGACCCGGATCCAGTAGTAGCCGGAGGTTTGCATGAAGTCGTTTGCAGGCAAAGTTGTAATCGTCACCGGAGCGAGTTCCGGTCTGGGCAAGGCCGCCGTATTGCAGTTTGCGCGAGAGGGGGCAAAGGTTGTCCTGGCCGCTCGCCGTGCGGACAAGAGCGAGGAGGTGCTTCGCCAAATCGAAGCGCTCGGCGGGGAAGGCTGCTTCCTCAAGACCGACGTAACTCGGCGATCGGATGTGGAGGCCATGGTGGATAACACGCTCGCCCGCTTCGGCAAACTCGACTGCGCCGTAAACAACGCGGGGATCGCAGGTCCAGTCATGGTTCCGGTGGCTGAGATCGAGGAATCGGCTTGGGATGATGTCATGGCCACCAACCTGAAGGCAGTGTGGATGTGCATGAAATACGAAATTCTGGCCATGCTCAAGCGGCAGAAGGGCGCCATCGTGAATGTCTCTTCGATCTATGGCTTCAAACCGAGTGACGCCGGCCACGCGCCTTATTGCACCAGCAAATTCGGGGTCATCGGCTTATCCAAGTCGGCCGCCGTGGACTATGCGCAGCAGGGCATACGGGTTAACGTGGTTTCCCCGGGCTTTGCACATTCTGAAATGGTGGACCCGGCCATTGCGGCGTCGCCCGAAATTTTGAAGCCCGTAATTCGCAGACACTCCGCCATGAACCGGGTTGGCGACGCCGAAGAGATTGCGGAAGCGATCACCTGGCTATGCTCGGAGGCTGCACGCTTTGTGAATGGGGCAGTGCTGCCGGTGGATGGGGGCGAGACTTCGAGACTCTACTAGTGTACTCAGTCGAGGGTTCGTTTGATGTCCGGCATCCTTCGCCCAGATGTTCGTATCACGGCGTGTCTTTCGTTTCTGACTCCTTCGTTCGATTCTCAGGCGCTGAAGCGCGCACGTCCCTTCAGGAGCTTGGCGGCACGAGTAAAATTCGTGCCCCTTCCGAAGGTCCCAATCCGAAATTAGCGATTCCGAGCCAAAAAGGCGCTGGGCGCAGAACTAGCCCTGCATTCCGGTCAGAAATTGCTTCATGGACGCCGCCAGTTCTTCCGATTGCCGGTTAAGCACCAGCGATACTTCTCTGAGTTCGTCGACCGACTGGGTGAGGGGTTTCAGTAGTTGAGAGGTAAGCTCGGCGGTGGAGCGGACTGCCTCGATCTCCTGGTTGATTTCTCCGGTGGCGTTGGCAGTTTGCTCGGAAAGTTTTTTCACCTCCGCGGCCACCACCGCAAATCCCCGCCCGGAGTCGCCGGCACGCGCGGCTTCAATGGCGGCGTTGAGGGCGAGCAGATTGGTACGCTCCGCGATGTCTGAGATCAATTTCACCACCCCGCCGATGCGCTGCGAGGCGCTGTTGAGCCCGGCAACCGCTTGCTGAAGGTGACGGCTCGGTTTGCCGCCAGAGGACTTTACAGCCCTGGCGGTGGCCGCGATTGTAGCCTCGGCGGAAAGAACACTGTTTCCATTCTCCGCACCTGTCATTTCCGCCAAGGTCCGGGTGGTACGGTTCACTCGCGTCGCGGTCGAAGACAGACCCTCGACGACATGCTTCACGGCTTCCGCGACCGAACGCCGGCCTTCGGTGGCTCTTTCCAAGTCGGCGGAATCGTTAGCCAGTTGGTCGGTGGCTTCGTTGATTTGCAGGGAAGCGCGGCGGAACGAGCCGCGCATGCCACGCAAAAGGATGCGCCGGTAGAACTTCTTGCTGGCGGCGTGATCCAACGCCGCGCCAACCTCACGAAGAAAAGCGTCGGTCATGTCGAGCAGGTGGTTGATGGAGACGACAGCACGAGCCAGTTCAGGAGAATCCGGACAATGAAGAAAACGCGGCTCGAGATCTCCGCATGCGGCCCGCTCGCAAATATCGGCGATCCCGGCCATGACTTCCTTGTAAGCGGCGAGTTCCGCATCGCGGGTTTCGGTGGCCGCGGACGCTGCGGAAAGGGCAGAGGAAATAGCCAGGCCGTCCGGCTCCGATTGCGCGAGAGGCCAGCCATCCCGCATTCGGTCCAATAGCTTGCTAGAGCGGCTACGCTGAACGGTGGCCATCATGCGCTCCTTGCTTCAAACGGAGAATACAAATTCTTCGTAAGCGATGTTTTTCTCGGCCAGCATGCGGCCCAGCATCTGGCCGCCTGCGTCCATGCCTTTCCGCCAGTCGTTGTGGCGGCGTTCTTCTGTTCGGAGCTGGGCATAGATGTCCTCAAAAACCTTCACTTGTGCCCGTTCCGGCACCCGCCGGCTGGAGTGGTAACCGACGATCCGTTGTGCGTCATCAAATGTCGGAGTCACGTGCGCAAACACCCAATAGTGATCTCCGTTCTTGCACATGTTTTTCACGTAGGCAAAGATTTCCTGGCCGTGAGCCAGCGTGTCCCACAGAAGCTTGAATACGCATTGCGGCATGTCTGGGTGGCGGATGATGTTATGTGGCTGCCCCAGCAACTCCTTCTCGGTAAAGCCGGAGATATCGATAAAGGTCTTGTTGGCATAGGTGATGATGCCCTTCAGGTCGGTCTTGCTGACGATAATGTCATCCTCCCGGAACGTCCGCTCGCGCCCGGTGGGATGGACAGTAAACTGCCTCATGCCTGCCCTCTCGCGGACACTATCGGCAATAGTTCTAAAAAGTTGACTTGGAGATTACGAGCGAACAACTCGAGCAGTTTCCTGGATATACAGCCGCCTTCTGACCGCTCGTCTGATTTCCGTTTGACCCCTGCATGCTAGAATCTTGCCTTTACTCGCGGTTTTAAGCTCGCTTCCGCGATGCGCTCAACTCCTAGACGGCAGGCACAAGTCTTTGGATACGAAGCAAATTCCCGACACGCTTCCCCGCGCCCAATCGGTTTTGCCCGCTCGCCGGAAGCTCGATGTGCTGGTAATCGGCGCCGGCCCCACCGGACTGGCGTGCGGCATCGAAGCGCAGCGGGCGGGTTTCAATGCCTTGGTGGTCGACAAAGGCTGCGTGGTGAACTCGCTTTACAACTACCCGGCGAACATGACTTTTTTTACCACGCCGGAGCTGCTCGAAATCGGAGATATCCCGTTCAGTTCGGCACACCAGAAGCCGACCCGCGAAGAAGCGCTCGAATACTACCGCAAGGTGGCGGAGCACTACCGCCTGCCAATTGCGCAGTATCAGCGCGTGGAGACGGTCACCGGCAGCGATGGCGAATTTCAAATCGCGGCGGTCGACAACTTGGGAAGAATCTATGACTATCAGGTGCGCAAACTGGTCGTAGCCAGCGGATATTACGATCTCGCCAATCAGCTTGGCGTTCCGGGCGAAGAGTTGCCCAAAGTTTTTCACTACTATCGCGAGCCGCATCCTTTTTTTGATACCGATGTCGTGATTATCGGAGGGAAAAATTCCGCGGCCATCTCCGCTCTTGACTTGTGGCGGCATGGGGCGCGGGTGACCCTAGTGCATCGCGGGGCCAAAATGCACCACCACGTGAAGTACTGGATTCTTCCCGACATCGAGAATCGGATCAAGAACGGAGACATCAAGGCCTACTTTAATAGCAGCGTGCATAGCATTGAGCCTGAGTTGGTTATGCTGGATACACCGGATGGTCCGCTGTCCCTTAAGAACGACTTCGTCTTTGCCCTGATCGGCTATCACCCCGACTATGATTTTCTGCGCGCCATGGGCATTGAGCTTTCTTCCGAGCAATGCCGCCCTATCTGCGATCCCGAGACCTTGGAGAGCAACGTACCCGGCATTTACGTAGCAGGCGTCATCGTAGCCGGATCGAGGACCAACGAGATTTTCATCGAGAACGGACGCTTCCACGGGAAGCTGATCGCAGAAGATTTGAAGCGGAAGTTGGGAGCTGGCGGCTGAAATCAGCGGGAACCGGGGAAACGATGGAGCGACGGGTGTCCCTGCGGTCAGAGCACGGTCCCGCACGTTTATCTCTAAGTGAGCGTAACCGCCTCTTCGCCCAACTGCTGATTGACCACCCGGGCCACCAGCGGCTTGAGCTTTTCTCCCGTCTTGAGCAGGACGAAATCCTGATCCGCCTCCGACCAATCCAGCTTGAAGCTGGTCGAAAGCGCGGAAATCCAGATTTGCTGCACCGGAGCGTTTGGGGAGATCACGAAGCGAGCGCCGTCGTCGAAGGAAATATGCAGGGCTCCCGACTGATCTTCAACTTCCATGTCAGCCGATTCCTCGGCGACGATCAGGCTCTTCTTCAGCGACTCCAGCGCGCTTTCCACATGATTGCGGAACTGCTGTTCGGGGAGCATGCAGGGATTATAAATGCTTTCAGTGAGCCAAGCCTCTCGTGCTGCTTTTCCGAGGACCGCAGCGAGGAGGAATCCGCTGTCTGCCGGCGTCAAGAAAAAGCAGATTTTTCGGTATGCTCGAAGTGACAAATAAAAGGGGATGCTGGTCAGCCGCCGGCAAGACGTAGCTCGGCTGTGTCCTACAGGATTAGGTCTACGTTGCTGCCTTTGCCTGCTCCGGCGATTGCAGACGCCGATCCGCGGTTTGCGGCAATTTCCAGGTAGCCCATACTGCCCAGAATTCCGAATAGCTCACCATTTCCGCCGGCTGAGTAGGCTGCCTGCAAAGTGGTGATCTCACGATTTCCCAGAAGAATTTTGAACTCTGGCGGTTTGGGCTGAAAGAGAGCCGGGGCATCGTGGGGTGCAATATTGGTAATTAGATTGCCGAAGTGGTCGACCTTCAGCACCGTGCCCCGCAGCGTGCGGTCATCCACACGTTTGGGCTGTGGTATTTCGATCTCCACCCAGTCAGAAACTTCGTCGCCAAACTTCTCGGGAAGGACCCCTTTTGCCAGGGAGCCCGCAATTGGAGCAAAAATATCCCGAGCATGGAACGTCTGGCTGATGGGCTTCAGGAAATAATGCTCCGCAGTCACGTGGTGGATTCGCACCCGCTCCTCGTGGCTGCGTACGAGCGACAGAACTCCGTTGTCGGGTCCGACGAAACGATACTTCTTTGTGGCAACCACGATCGGCCGCCGGGCCGTGCCCACGCCAGGGTCAACCACCACCATGTGTACGGTTTCGGCTGGAAAATAAGGATACGCCTGGGCGAAGGTGAGCGCACCGTCCAGCACGTCAAAAGGATCGATCGAATGGCTGATATCCACGACATCGGCCTCCGGAACGATGTTCAGGATTACTCCCTTGACGGCTCCGATGAAATGGTCATTGAGTCCAAAGTCAGTGGTCAGTGTAATGATCGGACGATGCGGCAAACAGTCCTCGCCAGCGCGGAGCGTAATTGCAGTGACCGCGACAGTAACCTGTGGGAGAGGCCGGAGTCAAGGAAGTAGAGAAAGGGTAGTTGTGCAGTTACCCCTGGAAGAGTTGTTATTCCTCGCGGATAAAGCCGGCTTCGCAATGACAAGAACTGTTGGGCTTGTTTCGAGCGAGGACTTGTTCGAGACGAGTTATTCGCTGCGCAAGGCTTCCACCGGATCCATGCGCGCTGCCTTGAGCGCCGGGAAAAAGCCCGATACAACCCCCACCAACGAGAGAATGATGAATGAAGCGATCATCACTGCGGTGGAGGCGTGCAGAAAAATATCGCCTTCGTGATTGGCGGTCTTGTAAAGCGTCGCTGTACAAGGGCATGGGCGGTATTACCCAGGTGAGCAAGACGGCGACTCCCATGCCGATCAAGCCGCCGGCGAATGTCAGTACCAGAGCTTCCAGCAGGAACTGCACCAGGACATGCCGGCGGCGGGCGCCCAGTGCCTTCCGCAGGCCAATTTCCCGCGTCCGCTCGGTCACCGAAACCAGCATGATATTCATTACGCCGACTCCTCCCACTCCCAGAGTTACCGCGCCGATCAAGCCGAGCACCGCTTGCAGTCCCAGAGAAAATCCGTTGATCTCTTCGCGATTTTCAATGGTGTCCCAGGCGGGCGTGGCCTTCTCATCTTTGGGATCGAAATGGTGCCGCCGGGCAATGACCTCGCGGGCCGCGGCCAGCGCCTTCTTCTCAATTTCAGGAGCAGTGGGCTGGATGATGATCATGTTGGGATCGCGGATGTTCTTGAGGTCGCGGAAGAGTTGGAAGGGGATGAAGCCATCCTGGTTATCTGGCCCTTGGTACATGGAGTCCTGGATCTTGTTGCGCATCACGCCAATCACCTCGAAGTCGAGGCCGCCGATGCTTACGCTTTGCCCCACCGCGGGCGCTCCTTGAAAGACTTTTTTGTTGGCGTCATAACCCAGGATGACCACACGGCGGTGGTCCAGAAAATCGCTGTCCGTGAAGTAGCGGCCGTCTTCGATAAAAATATTGCGCATCTGCCCATAAGGAAGCTCGACACCGCGCACGTTGAGCGATACCACGCGGGTGCCGCGTTTGAAGCCAAAGTCCTGATCAATCTCCGCGCTCACCGCCCGGATAATCGGCACTTCCTCGCGGATGGCTTCCACGTCCTCGTACTCGTAGCGGACGGGCTTGCCGGCGCGCTGCCCGCCGGCTTGCATACTGGTCTGGCCTGGCCACAGCACGATGACATTGTTTCCCATGTTGAGGAAGGCGTGCAGAACGCTGCCCCCGAGTCCTTGCCCGTAGGCCAACAGAATGACCACCGACGCCAGCCCCCACACGATGCCGAGCATGGTGAGCACCGAGCGCAGGCGATTCCGCATCAGCGCCTGCCAGCTTTGCGAGATGAGTTCTTTGAGGAACATGGTCGTTGGTCGTTGGTCCTTGGTCGTTGGCCGTTGGCCTTTGGCCGTTAGCCTTTGGCCTTTGGTCCTGGCCCTTTAAAAGCTAACGGCCAAGAGCCAACGACCAACGACCAAGGACCAACGACGGCCTTACTCGATATCGATATTTCCCGACCCCGTCTGCACTTCCACCGACACGCCCCCACCACGAACTTTGCCCTTGATTTCTTTCTTGCCGATCGATCCCTGCACGGTAACCGGATGGTTCACCGAAACCGAGCCTGAGCCACTGTGGGCGTAGAGGTCAAAGGACGCATCGGACGGAAAGCTAAGGCGGATTCCGCCCGAACCGCTGTGCACCGACCAGGCGCCGGTTGGGTCGCCTTCGGCCCGGATGCTCCCGCTGCCAGTCTTGGCTTCCAAAGAACCCCGCACGCCGCGCAATTCCATGCCGCCCGACCCAGTGCTTGCGCGCACCGCTCCGGAAGCGGTCTGTTCCAGCCTGATCTCGCCACTGCCGGTATCCGCTTCAAAACCGCCCGCGACGTCGTTGGCGCGGATCGATCCGCTGCCGGCCTTGGTGCGCACGTTGCCCTTTACGCGATCGATGACGACATTGCCCGAGCCGGTTTCGGCGCGGACTGTTCCGCCGATGTCGGCCAGTTCAACATTCCCCGAACCGGTGCCGACTTCCGCCGGTCCCTGAATTCCTTCCACCCGTTGATTGCCCGAGCCGGTGTGCGCCTGCAGGCGCGTGTTGGCGGGCACGACTACTTCATAGCTAATTGAAATATTGTGGCGCAGTTCCGGATCGTCGATGTGCCCGATACGAATATCATTCCCGCTCTGCTGAATGGGAGGATTGGCTTTGATCCGCTCCACGCGCTCTTCGACATGGTCGCCAAACCAGTCGTGCGCCCTGATATGGCCGGTAACCAGAACCTGGTTAGAAGCGCCGGTATGTACTTCGATGTTGCCGGAACCAGTCGTGACCTCGAGGTTGACCGGTCCGCTCACCTGCAGAGTGCGGTCGAAAACCGCTTCTGTGGCCGCCGCCGCGGAAATTTGCAGGAGGCATATCAGGGTCACTGCGACACTCACCGCGCCCATCCACGGAGCAATTCTTCTTGGCCAATTCATAGCGTCTCCTTACTCATATCTCAGCGATTCGATCGGCGCCATTTCGGCGGCAAGCTGTGCCGGATACACCCCGGCGGTAACTGTGATGATGGAAAGCGTCAACACCGACGCGAGGATGGAAACCGGCGAAACGATCGGGTGCGGCACAAAGTCGGGCAAGGGAAGCGCTGACAGTGCGACGCACAAGCCAACCCCAAAGCTCAACCCCAGGGCGCCGCTGACGGCGGTGAGTACCGCAGACTCGGCAAAAAACTGGCGCAGAATGTCTTTGCGAGTCGCCCCGATCGCCTTGCGTACGCCGATCTCGCGCGTGCGCTCCGTTACCGAGACCAGCATGATATTCATGACTCCAATCCCACCCAGGCACAAGGTAACGATCGCAACACAGGCGAAGAAAATCGTAACCACGTTGAAGATGTTCTCCACCAGCTTGGCGCCCTCCATGGTGTCCCAGATGAAGAGAGCGTCTTTGTCGAGGGGGTCGAAGTGGTGAACCCGTCCCAGAGTGCGGCGCACTTGCAGTACGGCCTCTTCGTGCTCTTCCGCGTTTCCGACTTCAAACACAATGTCGTCCAGATAGCCGCGCACAATGCCAGGCTTGGCCTGCGGCGGAAAATCGCGCGATACCGCGGAGTACGGCGCATAAAGATAGTCGTTGTCCGGGCCGCTGTAGTTGGAATTCTGCTTCTTTTCCTGGAGCACTCCGATCACGGTGTAGGGAACACTCTTGATCAATAAAGTGGCCCCAACCGCAGGTTGCCCGCTAAAAAGTTGTTTTCTGGCGGCGCTGCCCAGCACCACCACCCGCCGCGCTTCACGCTCATCCTGCTCGGTGGTTAGCCGGCCCTCAGACAGCAGAAGAGTGCGAAAGTCCTGGTAGGACGGCCACATCCCCACGATCTCGCGGTTGGCGGAGTTGAACGGGCTGACCTCGGGAACACCACGCCGCAGCTCCGGGCTCACGCTCTTGATAAGGTAGCACTCGTCGCGAATCAGGCGGGCGTCGTCGATGGCCAGATGAACCTCTCGGCCCGCCGCCAAGCCACCCACCTGAGAGCTGGTTCGCCCTCCCCACACGATGACCAGATCCTTGCCCAGGCTCTTCATCCGTTGCTTGTTGTCTACGCTAAACCCACGGCCCAGGCCAACCAGCAAAATCACTGACGCGATGCCCCACACGATTCCAAACATGGTGAGGAACATGCGCATCTTGTGTGCGCGGAAGGTTGAGAAAGTCTGACGCAGGATTTCGTGAAGGTTCATGAGAGCAGGCCTACAGATTTGTCATTCCGTCTATAACCACGACGCCTCTGTCAACTGTTTTTTGGCAACACGAAGGCGTGGCCGCGGCAAGGATGTTGTTGCCGTTGCTTTTCCCCTATTAGAAGGGGTTGCTTTTGGGGTTGCCGTTGCCCTTGCTTTGTCTAAGACCAAACCGTCCGTCCTTTGCTTTCGAATCAGTGATGGGTACCGTTGCCGGCCCCACTCCCCATCTATTCGGTCTTGGCGACCATGATTCCTCGTGCAAACTCTCCGCCTGGCCGTCTAGCCTTGCGGCTGGATCCGCGGAGAGGCGGGGCGCTCACTCAAAGCGTCGGTCTTGCCGACCACGGAATGACTCGAGCTACCCCGCATACGAACCAGCTCTGGATACGTCTGGTTGGTCTTCAGCATCCAGAACATACGCACCACCAGCTTGCGCGCCACCATCACTTTGGCCACCGCCCGATGTTTCTTGCTGGCCAAGCGACAGTACTGACGGTTTAACACTTCATCGCCACGGACTGCAGTCTGCGCTCCCTGGATCAACAGCAAGCGCATAAAACTGCTCCCCTGTTTGCTGATCCTACCCAGCCGCCGCCGCTCGCCACTGGATTCCTCGGAAGGATTCAGCCCCAGATAGCTCACCAGCTGCCGGCTGCGTTCGAAGCGTTCGATCTGGCCAACGGTCAGCACGAACCCCAGGCTGATCACCGGCCCGATCCCAGGATGCGTCATCAGCAACCTGGCGTCGGCTCGCGCTTCCGCCGCCTGCTGCACCGCCACATCCAGGCTTTCGCAGTCACGGTTCAGCTGATCGAGCCAGCGCAGCAGATCGTCCCGCCGCCGCGCCGTCCAGGGATCCAGTGGCAGCTTCTCCAGCAGTTCGCGGCCGGCTTTGCTCCACAGCTGCCGCTTTTTCTGCTCTCCCTGGTTCATGGCAATATGCTGCAACTGGTTCTTCACCTGCGCCCGCATCCGCACCAGCTTGTGGCGGTGCATCAGCAACTGACGCTGGTCGCGCTCTTCGAGCGACGGCACCCACTGCAAATCCGGAAAGTTGCCTTCCAGCAGCAGCCGCGCGATCAGTTCTGCATCTCGCCGATCGTGCTTCTGCTTGCGTGTTTCCTTGCTCCGGATTTTGGCCGCATCGCCCAGCCGCAGCTGATGCCCATACTGCGCCAGTCGCCGCTCGAACCACAGCATGTTGCCACTGCTCTCCACGCCCACCACCGTGCCCGCCGGCAACTGACTGTAGAACTCCTCCAGCTCCTTCCCGCTATGCGCAATCCAGCGATCCGCGATCACTTCCCCGCTCTCCCTGTCGATGCCAAACACCTGCTGTCCACTGGGATGATAATCACAGCCTATAATGACCATGCCACCGGCTCCTTTCGTCCGACAGCTTGGTCTTAGACAACTTAAGTATCGGGCTTCAGGAGCCGTCGTGGTTATGAAATCAAAGCGCCGGGTTTTGCCGCGAGGAATCTGCTTTCCCGTACACACCGCCAAAGCAGATTCCTCCTCTTCGCTGCGCTCATCGTCGGAACGACAACCAGTCGGGGAGCCGCAGCTACTGCAGCACTACCTGGTCGCCCTCTTTCAGGCCGCCCAAAACTTCCGTCTTGGCGCCATTCGAGATTCCGATATTGACTGCGATTTTGCGCTTGCCATCTTTGGCGCTGGGGTCGGGTATCTCGACTGAGGCTTTCTTGTCTTTGTCGTAGAGGATTGCGCCTTCAGGAATCTGCAGCACGTTCTTGTGCTCATCGAGAATGATTTCGGCGTTGGCGGTCATCTCGGCTTTCAGTTCGCCGCCAGGGTTGTTGATGGAAACCCGTACCTCAAACGTCGTCACGTTGTCTTTCTCCACGCCCATAGGAGAGATTTTGGTCACCACGCCATTGAAAGTTTTGTCTTTAAAGGACTCCACTTTGATCCGGGCCGGCTGGCCTAGGTACACTTTGCCGATATCGCTCTCATCGACCTTGCCCTTGACATAGACCTGGCTGGTATCGCCAAGAGTCATCACCAGTGTGGCAGAGGAACCGAGAACCAGGATGGAGCTGACCGCATCGCCCATCTCGACATCACGCGAAAGAATAATGCCGTCAATCGGGGATTCGATATCGGTGTAGCCCAATTGCTCTTCGAGCTGTTTTAGATTGGCGCGATCCTGCGCCACCTCGGCCTCGGCCTGGGCGATTTTCGCCTTCGAGCCTATCAGTTGCGCCTTGGCGACGTTCTGTTTGTTCAACGCCACCTCGTAATTTCTCTCAGCGTCCTCGAGAGCGGAAGTGGAAACCACGCCCTCCTTGGCCATTCCCACAGCGCGCTCATAGGCGCGTTTGAGCAGGGGCACATCCGGGCCTTCGGCATCGACCTTGGCGCGCTCGTAGTCCGCTTCGGAACTCTTCATATTTGCTTCGGCTGCCGCCAAGCCTGCGCGTGATTGATCCACCTGGGCCTCGATTTCTTCCTTATCGAGTTGGGCCAGGAGTTGGCCCTTCTTCACCCGGTCGCCGTAGTCGACGTAGAGTTTTTTGACGATTCCGCTGGCTTTCGACTTAACCTCAACTTTGGTGATGGGCTCCACTTTGCCGGTCGCAACCACGCTCTTTGCCAAGTCCCCTTTTTCAACCTTAGCCAGCTTCGAAGGGTCAATCTTGGTGCCGCCGCGAGTAAACGCGTAAACCATCACCGCGCCCACTAGAACGATTCCCAGAACAATGCCGCCGTAGATCGGCCATTTGCTGCGCTTCTTCTTTCCGTTGCCGTTCACGCACGCCTCCTGCCAGCAATCCAGCCGGCCATTCGCCCCTCGATGGTAGTTACGAAACTGGTTTGTGCTTTGTTCCGGAGATCTTCCGCAGATTTCTGGGCCGCTTGAGCCGCTTCCGTCGCGGTCCCGGAAGCGCCCGTTGCATTAGACCGGGCAATTCCGGAAATGGAAGCAGCAATTGTGCTCCCCGGAGTACATTCTATCGCCTGAGGCGGCGAGACCGCCCGGGCCTGGCCAGCAAGATGCTGGCGCTACGAAAACACTTTGGAATGTTAGAATTACCTTTCAATGATCGCTTTTGTGCTGCTGCGGGTGTTTCTTATCCTGCTTCTGGTCGCGGCCAATGCCTTTTTTGCTGCGGCCGAGTTCGCTCTGGTGAGCGTCCGCGATACCCGCATCCAGCAACTCATCGATGCCCGCCGCATTGGCGCCCGTATTGTTCAGAGACTGCACCGCAACCTCGACGAAGTAGTTAACGGCGTCCAACTGGGAATCACAGTAGTTAGCCTCACCCTGGGTTGGATCGGCGAGCCGATCGTGGCCGAGTTCGTCGAAAAGATTCGCTTCATCAGCCATGCTCCCCACGCTATCGTCACCGCCCACGCCATCGCCATCGTCATCGCTTTCGGCCTGATCACCTGCATGCACGTGATCCTTGGCGAGCTGGTCCCTAAATCGCTGGCGTTGCAACGGTCGGAGCAGGTGGCCCTTGCCGTGGCTGCCCCCATGGACGTCTTTCTAACGCTGGCTCGGCCCTTGCTATTTCTCATGAGCCGCGCAGCCGGCTCTGTGCTCCGGATATTTGGCTCGCGCGAACTCCGCCAAGGCCCGGTGCACTCGCCCGACGAACTCAAGCTGATCGTGACTGCTAGCCGGCAGCTAGGCCAGATCCCCCCTTTCCAGGAGGAAATGCTTCACCACGCCCTGGAGCTGGATAACGTCACCGTCCGAGCAGTTATGGTGCCTCGGCCGGATATCTTCTCTCTGCCCGGCGATCTTAGCCTCGACGACGCCTTGGGGCGAGTCGTCGAGGAGCAGCACTCCCGCATCCCGGTATACGATCCGCAGCGCGGTCCCGAGCACATTATTGGCGTGCTCTACGCCAAGGACCTGATGCGCTGGACCCGCTTGCGCCTTACCACCAATCCAAACCAACCCGTCGCGGCGCGCATTGCGACTATGAAGATTAGCCAGATCATGCACGACGTGCTGGTAGTTCCCGAAACCAAAGTGCTCACCGAGTTGCTCGAAGAGTTCAAAGACCGCAAACGGCATCTGGCGGTCGTGGTGGATGAGTTCGGCTCAACCGCCGGCGTGATCACGGTCGAGGACGTCCTGGAACAATTGGTCGGGGAGATTGAAGACGAGTTCGATGTGGCTCCGCCCGAACAGCCGGTACTGGAGGGCAAGATCGCGCTCCTGCTGGAAGGGTCCGTCAACATTCGTGACCTGGATTCGCAATATCAACTCGCCTTGCCGCACGACGCTGGCTTTGAAACCCTGGCCGGTTTTGTGCTGGCCCGTTTGCAGAAGATCCCCAAAGAGCGGGATGGGTTCGACTTTGAGGACCACCGTTTCACCGTGGAAGAGATGGAGGGCCACCGCATTGCCAAAGTCCGTATCGAGAAACTGGAACCAGCTCGCGTGGGCCCGCCTGGAGACTAGTAACTGGGAACTGGCGACTAACTGAGAACTGAATCCGAATGCTCCGCTACCTCTCCCATCGCATACTCTACACGCTGCCGGTAATCTGGCTGGTGGTCTCGCTGGTCTTCCTCCTGATTCACCTGGTTCCAGGCGATCCCGTCCTGCAGATGTTAGGCGAAGGCGCGCCTGCAGCCGATGTTCAAGCCACCCGCCACGCTTACGGGCTCGACGTGCCCTTGGGCCAGCAATATCTCCACTACTGGAACGGAGTGGTGCACGGCGATCTCGGCCCGTCGTTGCGTTTCAATCAGAACGTGGGCAGCTTGATCGCCCAACGTTATCCCTACACGCTGCAGTTGACCGTGGCGGCGCTAATCGTGGCGATCCTACTTTCGGTTCCGGCAGGAGTGCGCTCGGCTCAAAGACGAGACCGGTGGGACGACCGCGCCCTCAGTGTGATTAGCCTTTTCGGACTGTCGTTCCCGAACTTTGCCCTGGGACCAATCCTAATCTTGATCTTCGCCATCAAGCTGGGATGGCTGCCGGTTTCCGGCTCCGGGGGCGTAGCGCATCTGGTATTGCCCGCCATCACGATGGGCGGAGCGCTGGCGGCAATTCTCACTCGCATGGTGCGCACCTCGATGCTGGAGGAGTTAAGCCAGGACTACATCCGCACCGCCCGTGCCAAAGGACTGCCGGAGCGCACAGTCGTTTATCGCCATGCCCTGCGCAACGCCATGATTCCGGTGCTCACCGTGCTTGGATTGCAGTTTGGCGCACTGCTCGCTGGCGCGATTGTGACCGAGACAATTTTTTCCTGGCCGGGGATTGGGCGGTTGACGATCCAGGCTATTGGCAACCGGGACTACTACCTGGTGCAGGGCTGCATTCTGGCGATTGGGCTGACCTATGTCGCGGTAAATTTCTTGACTGATCTGCTGTATTCGGTGGCGAATCCAAGGATACGACAGTGAGCGGCACTAGCAGGGAGGGTCACGGCTTTAGCGGTGGCGCAAGCTTGCACTCTATACAAAGTAGAGCATAAGAATTCCTGACCTTGGCTGCTCTTTCCATCTCGCTTCCCCGCGCCGCCCGCCACAACCCACTGGCGGCCACTGGCCTCGTTTTGGTCGTCTTATTCGTGATCTGCGCGCTCTTTGCCCCGTGGATCGCTCCGCAAGACCCAGCTCACATCGACTTGCCCACACGCCTGGCCGCGCCTTCCTCCGCCCATTGGTGCGGAACCGACGAACTCGGCCGCGATATTCTGTCCCGTCTCATCTACGGTTCACGCATTTCGATGCTCGTCGGCAGTTGCGTAGTCGCATTTTCGCTCGCCCTGGGTCTGATCGTGGGATCGGTGGCCGGATACTACGGGGGCCGCATCGACCGCTTCGTGAACGTCGTGCTGATGAACGCATTCCTGTCGTTTCCAGGAATTCTGCTGGCCATCGCTTTCGTGGCTTTCCGCGGTCCCGGAATCTTCAATCTCATCCTGGCTCTATCCCTGGGAGGATGGGTCGGCTACGCCCGCCTGGTGCGCGCGCAAGTGCTGGCCGCGCGCCAGCGCGAATTTGTGGAGGCAGCCCGCGCTCTCGGCGCCAGCGATCTACGCGTGATTGTCCGCCACATTCTGCCAAACATTATTCAGCCGGTCATTGTGCAATCCGCGATCGGCATGGCCGGAGCTATCCTGGCTGAGGCCACGATGAGCTTCCTCGGCCTGGGCGTGCCGCCGCCCACGGCCAGTTGGGGCGCAATGCTCAACGACGCGCGTGCCCACCTTTTCGACTCCCCCCACGTAGTCATTTTCCCCGCGATGGCCGTCATGTTGGCGGTGCTCTCGTTCAACTTCATCGGCGACGCACTGCGCGACTTCCTGGATCCCCGCTCACAGATTGATGTCGGCCTGTAGTACGCGTGCAGGCTTAGCCCATACACCTCCGTAACCTCTGTTCCTGGACATTCCTCGTTCTCCACAATTGTTCGGCGCAACATTCCTTCACAAACCGGGTTTCGTGACTCTAAGCAGCCGAGGACACGCAACCGGCTGAGCCGAACAAAGCGACGGAGGCAGACTATGAAGCATAGGATCACGTTTCTAGGCGCGGCATTGGCCGCGCTTACTTTGCCAGTGATAGCGCAAAACGCAAATGACAACAGCGCTCAGCCGGCGGCGAAACCGGCCACTGTCAACCAGCGCAAAGAGAATCAGCAGGACCGCATCGCCAACGGTGTGCAGAGCGGCGCACTCACCGCCGGCGAAACTCACAACCTGGAGAAGAAAGAGTCCTCGCTGAACCACGAAGAGAAAGACATGCGCAAGCTCGACAATGGCCATCTAACCACGGCCGATCGGGCCACGCTTCACCAGCAACAGAACCAGCTCTCGCGCAACATTTACAACCAGAAGCACGACGCGCAGGTGCAAAACACGCATCCCACCACTGAAGTTGGCCAGCGCCAGCGCAATCAGCAGGAGCGCATCGCCCAGGGCGTCAAGAGCGGCCAGATGACTGCCGGTGAAGCGGCGCGTACGGAAGGGCACAGCGCCGCCATCCACCGCGAGATTCACAACGACCGCGCCGCCAACGACGGCAAACTTACCGGAGCAGAAAGAGCACAGGTCAACCGTCAGCAGAACCGCAACTCAGCCCGCATCTACCGCGACAAGCACAACGGGCGCGAGCAGTAGCTAAGTTTCAAAGAAAGAACGAGCCTCGCGGAGAGATCCGCGGGGCTTTTGCTGTAGGGCGGACACTACTGCCCATCGCCGTTGCCTTTGCTTTTGTGGCCGGAGATCTCAGCCGCCGACCTTCCGTTGGCTGCGTTCCAAGATCAAAACCAACCCCAAGTGGGGCGGACAGGAGTGTCCGCCTTACATATCTCCAACAAACTACGTCAGTTATTTCGCTTGACGTAATATAGCGTATTGCAATATAAATATTGCGATTAACAATATGAAGCTGGGCGAGAAAATCCGTTACCTGCGCGAGGTCGAAGGCTCGCTGCGCGGCCTGGCCCGCCCCATGACGCAGTTGGAACTCATCGCCGCCGTCCGCAAGGAGCAGGGCAAGAGCATCAGCCAGTCCTATATCTCGCAGATCGAGGGCGGCTCGCGGCGGCACATGACGCAGTCCAGCCGCACTTTGCTGGCAAAGTTTTTTAAGGTGCATCCTGGGTTCCTGGTCGATGATCCCGAGGGCTACCACACCGAGCTGGTCTCCGATCTGCGCACCACGGAAGGGAAGCTCGACGTCTGGCTGCTGCAGGGCTCGGAGCGCTTCGCCAGCGACCCGGAGGTCAGCGAAGTGCTGATCAAAGCCGCTCGCGAGAAAGACACGCGGCGTTGCATGCTCCTGCTCGGCGCCGTCCTGGATACGCCAGGACTGGCGGAGCGGCTGCTCGAAGCCTTGAAGCCGGAAGTTGCGCGCTCCCACAAGAGCCGCTCCGGGGAGAGGAGGCGGTCACAATGACCTGGGCCGATTTCTATCTCATCTGCTTTGCTGTGGGTTTCACCTTCAGTGTGCTCTCGTTTATCGCGGGAGGCTTGCGCTGGCACCTGCCGCATTTTCCGCATGGACACTTCGCCGGCCATGTCGGCCACGCCGGACACGGTGCCGGGCCCGCAGCCCACGGACAACCGACCCCGGGGACGGACAAGCTTCATCCCCAGGTGTCTCCCTTCAACCCGGCGTCGCTGGCGGCATTCCTCACCTGGTTCGGCGGTGTAGGCTATCTGCTCACTCGCTTCTCCGGAGTCTGGTTCGTCTTTGACTTGGGCCTGGCCGTCCTCGGCGGGTTGGCGGGCTCGACCATCATATTTATGTTCGTGAGCCGCGTTTTGACCGCGGAAGACGAAAGTCTAGATCCCGCCGACTTTGAAATGTGCGGCGTGCTCGGCCGAATATCCGCGCCGATCCGTTCCGGCGGCACCGGGGAGCTGATTTATTCGCAAGAGGGCACGCGCCGTACCTGCGGCGCTCGGGCCGAAGATGGCAACGCCATCGCGAAGGGAACCGAAGTGGTTGTAACCCGCTACGAAAAGGGAATCGCCTACGTGCGCCTGTGGAGCGAGATGTCAGGTGAAGCAGATGAGGCCAATGCCGAACGCCACTCCAATGAGGGAAGTGCGCAATGAGTCCCGCGAACCACCTCGTGGAAGAAGTCCACGCTTCGCGATTCTTCGGAACGCTGCTCAGCGCATTCGGAGTGATTGTGATGTTTATCGCAAACGTTATTCGGGTTCGTGGGGCGCAGATCGGATTGGCGATCGGCGGCGTAGTGCTGCTCGTTATGGCCGCGGGCGCATGGAGCGGCTTCCGATATTTGTTCAGCGACGCCGGGGTCGAGATTCAAGTCTTTGGCTTCCGGCTGCGTTCAATCGCCGCCAGCCAGATTCGCCAGTATGCGGTCGCGAGCTGGAGTCCTTGGCTTGGCTATGGCATTCGCGGCATCGGCAAGCGCCGCGCTTATGTGTGGGGGAACCGGGGCGTTCAAATTTATACGGACAATGGCGTGATCTTTCTGGGGCACGACGAGCCGCAGCGAATTGTGCATGACCTCGATGTCATCAAGCAGTTCGCCGGCTCGAAGGGGTTCGCGTAATTCGCTGAAGGAGGCGATATGTTCGAGCTTTCGAAAGTGATGGAGATTTGGATTATGGCCGGCCTGGGAGTGATGGCCATCCTGTTCCTGATGGCCATGATGGCCCGGCTGTACCGCAAGGCTGGTCCGCATGAAGCCCTGATTGTCTATGGCTTCGGCGGAACGCGCGTAGTGAAAGGCCACGGCACCGTGGTTCTGCCGATGGTGCAGATCTGCCGCGAGCTTTCGCTGGAGCTGATGTCGTTCGACGTCGCTCCGCAACAGGATCTATATACCAAGCAGGGCGTGGCGGTCACGGTCGAAGCGGTTGCGCAAATCAAAGTGAAGTCGGACACCGAATCCATTCTCACCGCGTCCGAACAATTCCTCACCAAAACCGATCAGGAACGCGAAGGCTTGATCCGCCTGGTGATGGAAGGCCATCTGCGCGGCATCATCGGCCAGCTTACGGTGGAAGAAATCGTCAAGCAGCCGGAGATGGTCTCCGACCGCATGCGCTCCACCTGCGCCGAAGACATGAACAAGATGGGCCTCGAAGTGATTTCGTTCACCATCAAGGAAGTCCGCGACAAGAACGAATACATCACCAACATGGGCAAGCCGGACGTGGCCCGCATCAAGCGCGACGCCGACGTGGCCACCGCCGAAGCCGATCGCGATACCGCCATCAAGCGCGCCCTGGCGACTCGGGAATCTGCGGTCGCCAAAGCGCAAGCCGACCAGGAACGCGTTCTGGCCGAGACACTCTCTATGGCCAAGCAGGCCGAAGCGCAGCGCGATCTGGAAATCAAGAAAGCGCAATACCTCGAAGTCACCAAGCGCCAGCAAGCGCAGGCCGACAAGGCCTACGACATCCAGACCAACATCATGCAGCAGCAGGTCGTCGCTGAGCAGGTGAAGGTGCAGCAGATCGAGAAAGAGCAGCAGGTCAAAGTGCAGGAAGCCGAAATCAACCGCCGCGAGAAAGAACTGATCGCGACGGTGTTGAAGCAGGCCGAAATCGAGCGTCAGCGCATCGAGACGCTGGCTGCGGCCGAGAAGCAGCGCCTGATCGCCGAAGCCGAAGGCCATGCGTCCTCGATTCGCGCACAGGGCGAGGCCGAAGCCGAAATCATTTTCAAGAAAGGTGAAGCCGAAGCCAAGGCCATGAACGTCAAAGCCGAAGCTTACCAGGAATACAACCAGGCCGCGGTGATCGACAAGCTGTTCACCAGCATGCCGGAAATGGTGAGGGCGCTGGCGGCTCCGCTGGCCAACGTGGACAAGATCACCATCGTCTCCACCGGCAACGGCGACTGCGTCGGGGATGAACAAGATCACCGGCGACATCACGAAGATGGCGGCGCAGGTGCCGGCGCTGTTCGAAACGCTGTCGGGCATGACGATGTCGGAACTGCTGGGCAAAGTTCGCCAGATCGGCGACAAGCCGGCAAAGCCAGACGGACAGCCGCCCGCGGGCAAGAAGTAGCGTCTCGCCGGCGCGTGTAGAGGCTGTGTAGGGCCGGGTCTCTGACCCGGCCCGCGAGCGAAGCGAGGCCGGGCGCGAACGAAAAAGGAGCCAGCCCATGCTCGATGTACTGGAACTCTTTGCCGAGCTTTTCGGTGAACTGATTTTAGCGGGGCTTGCCCATCTGATTCGCAGGCCGCGGCAAACTGAGCATTGCGAGCCGGTTTCAACCGGCGAGGAATCATGAGGAAGAAATGAAACACCGTCAATCAAATCGGCCTAGGCATCGCACTGGGAGCCGGCATCGGCGCAGGCGTCGGCGCGTCATCCTCGGCAGCGGGGCGTCTGGCTGGCCATCGGCAGTCGCGCATCGGCCTGGCCATCGGCGCCGCCATGTCGCGAACGAAGTCTCACCAAGAAATCCTGGAAGCGAACGACCAACGACCGAATGACCAACGACTGAACCAAAGGAGTCCATCATGGCACTACTAGAGCGAGTTTCAACCTTAGTCCGGGCCAACCTCAACGACCTGATCGACAAGGCCGAGCACCCGGAAAAAATGATCAAGCAAGTCATCCTCGACATGCAGAACCAGCTCTTGCAGGTGAAGACGCAGGTGGCCATCGCCATCGCCGATCAGCACCTGCTGGAAAAGAAGCAGAAAGAGAACGAAGACAAAGTGGCCGAATGGATGCGCAAAGCCGAACTCGCCGTCGACAAGAAGCAGGACGACCTGGCCCGCGTCGCCTTGCAGCGCGTCGAAAGCTATCGCGAGCTGACCGAAGGCTTCGCGCAGCAGGTCATCGATCAGAAGGCTCAGGTCGAAAACCTGAAGACCGCGCTGCGCCAGCTGGAGCAAAAGCTGACCGAGGCCCAGGCCAAGGCCGATCTGCTGATCGCGCAGCATCGCCGCGCCCGCGCCGTCGGCAAAGCCAGCGACGCCAAAATGGCCGGCAGCAACGGCTCCAGCGCCGGCGCCTTCGACCGCATGAAACGCAAAGTCGCCCACGCGGAGGCCCTAAGCCAGGCCAAATCCGAAATCGCCGCCGAAGACGTGGAAGACCGCCTGGCCGCGCTGGAGAAAGAAGACCGCATCGAGCAGTTGCTGGCGGAGCTGAAGACGAAGCGCGGAGCATAGCGATTCCTGTGGGGCGGACGCCCTCGTCCGCCCAGGAGGTTGCGCGATGAAGAAGGCAGAGAGCGGTGGCTTGCGCTGGCATCCAGGAATTACGATGCACAAGATGCCGGTTGCTGGCGTGGGAGGGCTGATTTTTGCGATTGGCATTGTCGTAATCGCTTTACTCGGCCTTCCAATTGGGAGCTGTGGTTTTGGGTCTGATCTTAGCTGGTTTTCTGAGAATATTTCGAAAGTTGCGCCCGCGAACTGAGGTGGGAAGAGTTCGAGCTTTATATTGAGAAGGGGTGATCTGAAAGATATCACTGACTCCCATCTTCCCACCGGATAGCTTGGCCGAACTGATATCCTTAGCGTGAAGGCATGTCGCCATGAACCTTAACCTGACCCCCGAACAGGCACAGATCATCAATGACGAGTTGAAGAACGGTCACTTCCGCACGGCCGAAGAAGTGATTGCTAGAGCTCTGGAAACTTTGCGGGAAAGTACTCTCTCAAGTGCCACTCCGGACAGCGGACGCCGCCGAGAAGCGGTCCGTGAAATGCTAGCCTTCGTTGAGAAGAACCGGACGCCTTTGGCTGGTATTTCGGTGAAAGAGCTGATTCATGAGGGTCACCGCCTGTGAGCGACATAGTCTTGGATGCTTCGCTTGCCCTTCAGTGGTTTCTCGACGACGAAATCGACCGAAAGTACAGTCTCGATGTGCTGGCCGGTCTCGCCGAGAACCGGGCCCTGGTCCCGATACTTTGGTTTTATGAAGTGGGCAACGGTCTCCTCATGGCCTACCGAAGAAAGCGAATTACTCTCGACCAGCTCGGCGGATTTCTAGTTCGCATTAAAGACTTGCCGATTGAGGCCGCTTATCAACCGCCATCGCAAATATTGGAGTTGCCATCTTTGGCGCAGAAATACAATTTGACGAACTACGACGCTGCCTATTTGGCTCTCGCAGAAGACCGACAAGCGCCGCTCGCGACAACCGACAGCAGCCTACGTCGGGCAGCGACCACAGCAGGCATTAAGCTGGCAGCTCCTTGAAGATGAGCCTCAGAAATTGACGTTGCTACGTCGATCCAATGAAAAAGCTCTTCCATTTCGACTCTCCACCCGAGCCCTACACCGCCGACGCCGCCGTGCTCTGCTGTTTCGACGAGCGCATCCGCCGCGCCACCAACAAGTTTCTCCAGCGGCGCGGCATTCTGCGCCCCGACATGATCGTAGTCGCCGGCGGCGCCAAGACGCTGGCCACCCCGCGCAACGACTTCGAGCAGGACTTCATCCTGGAGCAAGTGCGGATGTCCATTCGCCTGCACGGGACGCGAAAAATCATTCTCACTTGCCACTCCGACTGCGCCACCTACGGCGGCCTTGCCTTCTACAAGGGCGACCGCCAAGCCGAAGCCGAGCATCACTGGAGCGAACTGCGCCGAGCCGCAGACCTGGTTCACGCCACCTTTCCCGAAGTCGAAGTCGTTCCTTACTTCGTTAACTTCGAAGGCTTTTGGGAAGCAACGGAGGCCTCGGAAGGGAAGCGTTCCTCCTCCGCTGCCGACTGATTTCATCTTTCCCGATCGACGCTACAAACAAGCCGCGAAGCGGCACAAGAATGCAGCCCACGGCGTAAGCCGTGGGTGGACAACCGGAAACGGGCAAGCCCCTCAAGGGCGAAAGAAAAGAACTCTACCTCGCCGCCGCGCGAAAAGCCTTCTGCCCTGCCTTCTGCTCCGCCTTTCTGATCGCCGCCAGGTCAGCTCTTTTCAATGTCTTCCGTGCGCGCTCCTCGCTGCGGTGGCCGCGGCGGTCCTCTTTCGCAAAGGCCTTTTTCTTTGCCACCGAGCCAAAAACCTGGCTCCACTTGCCGTTTTTGAAGATGATTTGATAGCCGCCCGAAAGAATCTGGAACGGTTTCGTGACTTTTCCCAGATGGTCGAACGGCACCGATCCCGCTTTGTGAAAATTCTCGAAGTACGACGGGTAAATGAAATCGCTCATTGCGATGCCATTCACATCGAAGCTCAACGCCTCCACCGGATCGGCGCTCTCGTAGGCATAAATAGTTTTCGCATCCGGACCCGTAGTCATCAAGTTGGTGGCGGGGTCCACCAGCATCTCCACCAGTTCGTGAGATGCGGACACGCTCACTAAATCATGATTGTCGAGCGTGGTCTTGACGAAAACCTTCGACTCCGGCAGTCCGTCGGGAGTGAGGTCGTGGTAGGCGAGCGCGCCCGGCTGATCGGCATTGTCGAGAAACACGATCGCCCAGGCCCCCTTTTGAAAGTCCGTAGTTTTGACCAGCTTTGCAGGCGTCCCCCATACCGGCACGACGTATTTGTCGACATAAACCTGCATGGCTGCGATGAGAGCGTCGAAATCGACGCCCAGTGCGATGGTTGCCTTGTTGAAACAAGCGATGGTGGGCGCAAGGCCCTGGTTGAACGCGCTAAATACAGGGGTGGTAGCCATTGAATACCTCTTTTTCAAGATTTGTTGAGAAACGGGCCTAACGGGACCGGGGAGAAGTGAACATGATTATGCACCGCCGACTAGCGAGCGTCAATGACGAGCGTACCCGGGTGAGTGCAGCTTAAATAATCCTGAAATCTTGTAATTTCGAAGCGCGGCTTTATCGGGCGAAGAATCTGCGGTTCCTAGGCCAGAAGCAGATTCCTCGCCGATAGACTTCGGAGTGACAAACTCTACTACTGTCATTCGTCACGCCAATACTCGAATGCTGTTATCCTTCCGTCCCGGTGTGCTTGGAAGTCTTCTCGTCAGCTTCCCCGGACAGCGGTTCATCTCCCCAATCCAGCGAAAGCGTCCGCGCGCTGGTTTCGATGGGTTCGATCTCCGGGATCTCTTCGGTCACAGCCGCGCCCAGTTCGGAGAACTTGCGGGCGGAAACCATCACCCGGCTCTCCAGCGTACCGACAGCCTTATTGTAGAACTCGACGGCGCGGTCCAGTCCTTTGCCCACCGCTTCCAGATGGCCAAAGAGACTGCGCAGCCGGTCGTGCAGCTCTTTGCCCAGCGCGCTAATCTCCTGCGCGTTGCGGGCCAGCTTCTCTTGATTCCACCCGTAGGCCACGGCTTTGAGGAGCGCGATCAAGGTCGTGGGCGAAGCGGGAATAATCCTCCATCCGACGCCCTGTTCAATCAATCCCGGGTCTTGCTCAAGAGCTGCGCTAAAAAATGCTTCGCCAGGCAGAAACATCACCACGAACTCCGGCGATGCATCGAACTGCTCCCAATAGGATTTGGAACTCAGGCGCGTCATGTGATCGCGCACCTGGCGGGCGTGGTCAGCAAGCCGCGCTCGCCGCACTTCATCGTCGGTTGCCTCGATCGCCTCCAGATAGGCTTGCAACGGTGTCTTGGCATCAACGACTACATTCTTCCCGCCCGGCAGCTTAACGATCAAATCCGGGCGTATGCGCCCCTCTGCCGTGTTCACTGTTTCCTGCTCGGTAAAATCACAGTAGGGAAGCATGCCCGCAATCTCAACTACACGCCGCAACTGGATTTCCCCCCAGCGCCCGCGCACGGAAGGCGCACGCAAGGCCTTCACCAGGTTGCCGGTCTCGGCCTGCAGCGCCTTCTGCGTCCCAATCAGCGACTGCACCTGCTCGGTCAGCACGCCGTAAGCCTGGCTGCGGTCTTTTTCGATCTGCTGGATCTTCTGGTCAACTTTGCTGAGCGACTCCTGGATCGGCGTTACCAAATGCTCGACCGCTTTCTGGCGCGCTTCCAGGTCGCCTTTTGCGTCGCTTTGGAATTTTTCCAGATTTGCTTTGGCTAACTCTAGAAATGACCGGTTGTTGCTTTTCAGAGCCTCCGCCGCCAAACTGCTAAAGGCTTCCCGCAGTTGCTCGCTCGCGCGATCGACAATCGCCAGTTTCTCTTTCGTGGCATCGCGCTCGTGCGCTAATGTCGCTTCGAGCCCCGCCGCCCGCGCCACCAGTTGAGCGCTGGCATTGTGCTGCGCGGCGATTTGAGCGCGCGCGTCTTCCAAGTCGGCGGTGACCAGCAACAGACGTTCTCTCTGAGAAGCCGAGCGCGTACGCAGCAGCAGCCAGATCACAACTCCGCCGAGAATCGCACCCGACAGTCCCCACAATGCAAACTCCATCGCCAAAGACTGGCCTCCCAATCGAAAGTTTAGAAGCCGTTCTGCACCGGCGTCTGCGTTCTCTGTGATTCTGGAATGATATCGTAGATGCCTATGCGCCCTCCTCGAAAGCATTCGGCTCGCGCGATTTTGTTCGCCCTGCTGATTTGTCTGCTGAGCGTCATAAGCCACGCGCAGGCCAGCGCTCCGGTTATCAGTGTTGACCACGGACCAAACGGGCCTCGCCAACTGGAGAAGCATTATGTGATCCTGGTCTCGCTCGATGGCTTTCGCTACGACTACCCGCGGCTCTACCACGCGCAGAACCTTCTCGCCCTGGCCTCCCGCGGCGCCAGCGCCGTCAATGGAATGATTCCGTCTTATCCGACGGTCACGTTTCCCAATCACTGGAGCATCATTACCGGGCTTTACCCCGAGCACCATGGGATTGTGGCTAACGAGTTCTACGATCCGGCCCGCAAAGAAGATATATGACTATCGCGAACAGAAATCCGTTGCCGACGGCACTTGGTACGGCGGAACTCCTTTGTGGGTATTGGCAGAGCAGCAGGGAATGCGTTCGGCATCTTGTTTCTGGGTGGGCTCGGAAGCGGAAATCCAAGGTATGCGGCCCACCTACTACCTTCATTACGACGAAAGCTTTCCCAACGACAAGCGCGTCGATCAGGTGCTCGCCTGGCTTCGTCTTCCACCCGAAAAACGCCCGCATTTCATCACGCTATATTTTGCCGACGTCGATCACGCCGGCCACGAGCACGGTCCGGACAGTCCGGAAGTAGCCGCCGCCGTGGGTGAGTTGGACAAGGAAATCGGCCGTCTGGCCGCCGGCCTCAAGCAACTGAACCTTCCGGTGGATGTAATTGTGCTCGCGGATCACGGCATGGTGAACGTACAAAAGGGTGTGATCCTGCTGGATCAATTCGGATTGAAGACTTCTTCTTTTGAAAAGATTGTGCAGACTTACCTCTATCCCAAGTCGGAGCAGGACGCGCAGAACGCCTACGAAACCTTGCGCGGAAAGAGCGACAAATTTGAAGTTTATCGCCGCGCGCAGATGCCCGCCCGGTTTCACTTCGACAGCAATCCCCGCGCCGGCGATCCAATTATCGTGGCCACTGGACCATTCTTCATCCGGCCCAGCCAGGATCCGCAGAAGCCGCTAACCCCTCTGCCGGGCAATCATGGATACGACGTCGCCCGCGTACCTGAGATGAAAGCTCTCTTTGTAGCCGCCGGGCCCGACATTCGCCCTGGCACCGTGGTGGCGTCATTTGAGAATGTAGATGTGTATCCCCTGATCGCTAAAATCCTCGGTTTGGACATTAGTCATCTGAAGACTGGTCCGATCGATGGCAAGCTGGGCCCTCTACGAGGCGTCCTCAAATCTCCCCACCAGGGGAAGTGATTCATGAACCGGTTCCTGCGCATATGGTTGATTGTCTTGCTTGTCGTCGCTGTCTATGCGGTTCCATCGCCTGCTGGTGATGCTGGAGCGGAACACGATTTGCTTGCCTTGGCGAACCGCGCAAGGGCAGAGGCCGGTCTCGCCACGCTGCAACCCGACGAAGGTCTAGCTAAAGCGGCAGGCCAGCATGCCGACATCATGGCGACACGCCGGCAGCTCTCCCACCAATTTCCCGGCGAGCAGGGCCTGATGCAGCGAATCGCCACGAGTTCTGACCTGCGAGTCGATCAGGTAGCTGAGAATGTCGGCCAGGCCGGCAGCGCTGAGGAGGTTCACGCAGGCTTTATGGCATCACCTCCCCACCGCGCCAACCTCCTGAATTCCGCATACAACGCGGTGGGTATTGCCGTGGTTCATCGTGGGACGATGCTCTACGTGGTCGAGGATTTTGTGCATCGTGTTGCGAGCTACTCCTCGCAAGAGGCGGAGAACCTGATCGCAAAAGCCATAAACCAGATTCGGGATGACCTTGGTTCGCCCCGGCTGGCCCCGAACTCCAACGACGCAGTGCGAGCGGAGGCGTGCGCGTTAGCCCAGGCGGATTCTTTGCGTTCATCCGCGCCGGTGCCGCCCGGACAGGCTCGCGCCATTCTTCGCTACACTAGTACACAACCTGCTAACCTGCCGGGCGCAGCGGCGAAAGCCCTGCAGGATCGCGCCCTGCACACGTTTACTGTCGGCGTTTGCTTTTCGCGTTCTCCGACCTACCCAACGGGCACTTACTGGGTGGTACTCCAGCTTAAGTGATTTCGTTCGTTTTCTGGCAAATCCAAACTGCATCGAGTCTCATCTAACCCAGGGGAAACCACATACACGGTGAAATCTCGAATCGCTGTTTTCGTCGCCATCATTCAGGCCGTCTTACTTCTAGCTCATTGGTTTTTGTACGATACCTGGGCATTCTTCTGGGTTGCTCCGGATCCGCCTGGAATTTCGCTTTCACAAGTTGTAATCGCTTTGCTGTCGGTAAGTTTTGTTGCGGCATCCCTGCTGGCGTGGCGTTACTATCATTTCGCCGTGCGCCTTTTTTACACCGTCGCCGCGGTCTGGCTGGGAATCGCAAGCTTCTTGTTTCTCGCCGCATGCTCCGCCTGGGTGGTCTATGGAGGGGCGCGCCTGTTCGGATTTCACCCAGACCGACGGTTGATGGCAGTCGTGTTCCTGGCTGCTGCCCTATTGGCGAGCCTGTACGGGTTGGTCAACGCGACATGGACGCGGGTCAGACGAATCACGGTCAAATTGCCGAACCTGCCGGAATCATGGCGCGGTCGGGTTGCGGCACTGGTCAGCGACACTCATCTCGGTCACGTCCGAGGTCGCGGGTTTTTGCGGCGCATCGTCTCCACTCTCACCCACCTTCGCCCCGATATCGTCTTCGTCGCCGGAGACATGTACGACGGCACCGCCGCCAACGTGGACAAGCTCGCCGAGCCCTGGTCGAAGCTCGCAACCCCGCTGGGCGCGTATTTCGTCACCGGCAATCACGAAGAGTTTACCGACCACGCCAGATATCTGAATGCGGTGCAGCGCGCCGGGCTGCGCGTCGTGAACAATGAGAAACTAATCGTGGATGGTTTGCAGATCGTCGGCGTGCATTACAGGGATTCGGCCAGCGATCATCGCTTCCGCGAAGTGTTGCAGCGCGCAGGCCTGGACCGAAATCGCGCCAGCATATTGCTAACGCACGCCCCCGACCGCGTGGGAATCACCGCGGAAGCCGGCATTTCGCTGCAGCTCTCCGGCCATACCCACGGCGGACAATTTTTCCCGTTTACCTGGATCACCTCCCGCATCTATGGCAAGTTTGTTTATGGACTGCAGCGGCTGGGCAATCTTTTCGTCTACACCTCGTACGGCGCTGGGACGTGGGGTCCACCGCTGAGAGTAGGCACAACCCCTGAAATCGTGCTGATCCAGTTCGACTAAACCCTGTGCCCCCTGTGCTTCCCTGTGGTTTAAGCTTTTCCCGCTAGCTCAACAGTCCCACAACCCCCACTATGCTAATCTTCCGGCAAATGGAAACCATCCCCAAAATCCGCGTCGGCACCGCCGGCTGGTCCTACAAAGACTGGGAAGGGGTCTTCTACCCGCTGGAGATGAAGCGCCGAAAACAGCACCCGCTGGAATACCTGGCGCAGTGTTTCGACATGGTCGAAATCAACACTTCGTTCTACGGCCACATCAAGCCGGAACTGGCCAAGCTGTGGGTGCGCAAGACGCGCGCGGTGAATCCGAATTTCGTGTTCACCGCGAAGCTACACCGGTCTTTTACCCATTCTCCGCTTGCGATTATGGAGCCAACTTCCGCCGTCACCATCCGCCCCAATGACGAGGACGAACGTCTGGCCCGCGAAGGCCTGGAATCCCTGGCCTCAGCCGGAAAACTGGGCGCGCTGCTGATTCAATTTCCGGTGTCCTTCAAAAACACCATGCTCAACCGCGAATATCTTGACACCCTGTTGCGCCAGTTCATCGAATTCCCGCGCGTAGTCGAAGTGCGTCACGACAGTTGGAACAACCCTGAAACTCTAAGCGAGTTCACACAGAAGAACGTGGCCTTCTGCAACATCGACCAGCCGCTAATCGGACGCTCGCTCGAACCCACCGAGCATGTGACTTCGCCAGTCGGCTATGTTCGCTTGCACGGTCGCAACTACGATCAGTGGTTTGAGCCGGAGAGAAGTTCAGACCGCTACAACTATCTCTACAAAGAATCCGAACTGGCGGGATGGGAAGAAAAGATCGAACACATCTCCCAGCAAGCCGAAGTCACCTACGTGGTCACCAACAATCACTTCGAAGCCAAAGCCGGAGCCAACGCCCTGCAACTGAAACACATGCTCACGGGACGCCGCGTGAAGGCAACGGAACCGCTGCTTAAGCACTATCCCGGAGCTGAAGAGTATCGCCGATCAGCTTCCAGACCAGGGGTCCGATTCTCGTCTGCCATTACTTGCCTGAAATGGACGTTCGGCGGTTCGGAGCGTTGGGGCAGCACATATAGGAGAGCGCCGAATGGAGCCAGATGACATGAGACGCGTAGTCGAGCAGTTCAACAGCGGTGCTCCCATGCCGACGGTTGAATTCTCGGACATCAAGCAGACGTGGCCCGTCATGAAACGCATGGTTGCTGAGGCTCGTTCGCGGCCAAACGTCGCCATTGGACTGGGCGCGTATGCCGCAGCGGGAGTTGATGTGGCATCCCGCAGTCCGGTGCAAATGATGGCCGTCGCCATGCGCCAACAGTTTCTGAATTCGCTGCTCGAACGCGGGGTGCTGAGCAACTACGTGCACGGCGACGATTTGAATGACGAGGTGTTTCTCGCGGCTGCGTCTATGCCCTTCGACAAAGAAGACCTGGCGGAGGCGCTGTTGCTTCTCAAGCTGTCGCAAGATCCAGCTGAGATCGTGGCGGAAGCGAAAGAGAAACTGCGCCAGCAAGGCTACGATCCCGACCACCCGAGGATCGACGCGAAGTTTCTGGCCTGGCTGCGCGAGCGGTGCTGAGACTAAACTAGTGGCGGCGGAGGATCCGCGTGCATCCGAAAAAAAAGTTTTCGGCACTCCAGACTAGCTCAGAACTTCTTCTCTCGCCGCGTAATGCGATTCCACGTACTCATCCAGAATCTTGATGAACTCCGCGACGATCTTGTCGCCCTTCAGCGTCGTGAACAGCCGCCCGTCCACGTACACCGGCGCCTTGGGCTCTTCAAACGTTCCCGGCAAGAGAAATGCCAAGGCTGGCGTGCTTCGATTCGCCGGGACCATTGACCACGCAACCCATCACCGCGACCTTCATCTCTTCCACGCCCGTATAGCGGCCCTTCCACATCGGCATCTGCTCGCGCAGGTAGGACTGAATCTGCTCCGCCATCTCCTGGAAGAAAGTGCTGGTGGTCCGGCCGCAGCCAGGGCAGGCTGTGACCTGCGGCGTGAAGCTGCGGATGCCGAGCGACTGCAAAATCTGTTGCGATACTCGGACCTCTTCCGTGCGGTCGCCGCCCGGCGCGGGAGTAAGCGAAACGCGAATCGTATCGCCGATACCTTCCTGCAACAGCACGCCCAGCGCGGCGCTCGAAGCCACGATACCTTTTGCGCCCATGCCGGCTTCCGTCAGACCAAGATGCAGCGGATAATTGCAGCGCGCCGCCAGCGAGCGATAGACGTCAATCAAATCCTGCACGCCGCTAACCTTCGCGCTCAAGATGATCTGATCCGGCCGCAGCCCATATTTCTCCGCCAGCGCCGCGGAGTTCAGGGCGCTGACAACCATCGCTTCCATCGTCACTTCGCGGGCGTCTTTTGGCTCATCCAGCCGGGAGTTTTCGTCCATCATGCGGGTGAGCAGCGCCTGGTCCAGCGAGCCCCAGTTCACCCCAATGCGCACCGGCTTCTGATTCTCGGCGGCCACTTCGATCATGGTGCGGAAATTCGCGTCGTCCTTGCGGCCAATGCCCACGTTACCGGGGTTGATACGGTACTTCGCCAGCGCCCGCGCACACTCGGGATACTTCTTCAGCAGAAGATGCCCGTTGTAGTGGAAGTCGCCGATGATGGGCACGCGCACGCCCTGCTTGTCGAGTTCCTCAACAATGGGCGCAACCGCTGCCGCTGCCTCTTCGTTGTTCACCGTCACCCGTACCAACTCCGAGCCCGCGCGCGCCAGCGCCGCTGTTTGCTTAACCGTCGAGGCGATATCGGCAGTGTCGGTATTGGTCATGGACTGCACCACAACCGGTGCATCCGAGCCCACCCGAACCCCGCCGACCAGCGCTGTAACCGCTTTTCTGCGTCGAATCTCAGCCATAGGAAGCTCTAGTTTAGCATGTGCCCCACGGACAGATGGAAGCGGGAGGAGCCAGCAATTAAACTCTTGACCTGTCTATCAGTGTAGGGTTCATCCTGAGATCGGTTCATGCTGAGCGTCTCTCAAATCGCGAAACGGTACCGATTGAGCCGAACCGCAATTCTCTACTACGAGAAATGTGGCCTGCTCAAGCCGGCGCTGCGCACCGAGGCAAACTACCGCGTTTATGGTGCGAGAGAAACAAAACGCCTGGAGCAAATCTGCCTCTATCGTTCCGCGGGAGTGAGCGTGCGCGACATCGGCGTCATGCTCTCGGCGCCGGAAAGCAAGGTTGCGGCCTTGCTGCGGCGCCGCCTGCAAGAGGTCGAAGAGGAGGTGGCCAAGCTGCGCGGCCACCAACTGCTCATCTTGAAACTACTGCGAGGGAATCGCATCAAGAGGACAAAGAACATGACGAAAGAAAAATGGATTTCCATTATGAAGGCCACGGGATTCAGCGAAGGCGATATGCAACGCTGGCACCGCACATTCGAGCGCTCCTCTCCCGAGGAGCACGAAGAATTCCTGAAGTATTTGCGGATTCCGCAAACTGAGATTCGCTCTATCCGGGAGTGGAGCGCGAAGCCGGAATCGGACTAAACGCACAAGCTGCTTGGGGCCGCCGGGGAGCGGGATGCTTTAACGTCCCGCTCTTGCGGTTAGGGTATCCTCTCCATCATTCCCGGCAAATTCTTCACCAGGTCGTTGTAGATCACCATGACCGCGAAAAGCACCAGGAATACGAAGGCCGCCTGATAAATACGCTCCTTGATGTTCAGGCTGATGTCGCGGCGTATGAGACTTTCGACCAGCAACAGTAGAATCACGCCGCCATCCAGGATGGGGATGGGCAGAAGATTAAAAATGCCGAGGTTCAAGCTGATGACAGCGGTGAGTTCGAGCAGCGGCGTCCAGCCTTTCTTGCTGGCGGCTCTTCCTGCGGCGACGCCGATTCCGATAGGCCCTTCGACCGATTTCATCGAGATCTTGCGCTGAATCATCTTCTGTACCAGTTCCAGGATGAGCAGCGAGCCGTCTTTGTTCTGTTCGAAGGAGTTTTTCAAAGCATCGATGAAGGGCAGCGCAGTCACTTTCATGGGATCGCTGGCGATGCCCACGCGATAGCGCTTCTCGCCCACCTCATTGGTCTCTTTCAGAACCGGCTGCACCGTAAACGTCTTGCGCTGACCGTCGCGCAGCACCGTAATTTCGATCGGCTTGTCTTTGGTGCGCTTCAGCGTCTCGATCATGGCTTCCAGCACCGGAATCGGCTGCCCATCGACGGCCACGATCTGATCGCCGACTTTGATTCCCGCTTTCTCCGCCGGCATGCCGGGCTCAAGATCGGTGATCGCGAAGTTGGATTGTTTCGGATCCCAGCCCGCCGAGCCCATTCGGTTAATCCCGTACGGCTCAGGCACAACCGTCTTTTCTATACTCTGCCCGCCGCGGTCGATGGTGATATCCAGAGGCTGGTTGGGGCTCAGTGCCTCCTTCGGAATCACCTGCTTCCAGGTAGGGTTCTGAATGCCGTCGATGCGCGAAATGCGATCGCCAGCCTGGATTCCGGCTTTTGCTGCCGGAGTATCGGGCAGCACCCAGCCAATCACTGCCGGCTCATCCAGAACCGCGGGATACTCGTAGTGAACCATGTACACCACGGTGAGCAGGCCGATAGCCAGCAGAATATTCATGGTCGGCCCGGCTATGGCGATAATGAAGCGATGCCAGCGCGGATGCGACATGAACTCGCCCGGATCCCCGCTGCGCTCGTCCATCGGATTCTCGCCGCTCATCTTTACGTAACCGCCCAGCGGCAATAAGTTGATCCGGTAGTCGGTGTCGCCTCGCTTGAATCCCACCAGGCGTTTGCCGAAGCCAATGGCAAACTGTTCCACGCGCACGCCCAGCAGCTTGGCGGTAGCGTAATGGCCAAATTCATGAATCAGAATCATGAATCCCAGGATGACCGCGACCGAGACCACAGCAGTAAGAAATCCGATCATGTGATTTGTATTACTCTCCTCGTGACCCAGCCGCAGCCGGCCGCAGCCCGGTCGATCTGCTCAAACCATCTACTTTGTTCTGTGCCACCTGACGCGCCGCGCTGTCCGCTTCCAAGACCTGCTTTATAGATTCCAGTTTGCCCGTCTCCGTCGCAGTAACCGTTTCCTCGATTACCCGCGCGATCTCGTCGAAGCGGATGTGCCCGTCCAGAAACGCCGCGACTGACACTTCGTCTGCAGCATTAAGTGCAACAGTTTTCGCACCGCCGGCCTCCGCTGCTTCATAGGCTAGCCGAAGACAGGGGAACTTCTCTACGTCCGGAGGTACGAAATCGAGGTGACGTAAGTCCATGACCGGGAAGCGCATATCCGACGCGATGCGGTCGGGAAACGTTAGCGCATACAGGATCGGCAGCCGCATATCGGTGACTGAGAACTGAGCAAGTATGCTGCCATCCACAAACTCTACCATGGAGTGGATTGTGGATTGCGGATGCACCATCACCTGCACCCGGCTCGGCGGCAGGCCGAACAAGCGGCAGGCTTCGATGACCTCGAAGCCTTTGTTCATTAGCGTTGCAGAATCAATCGTAATGCGGCGGCCCATGCGCCAGGTAGGATGGTTCAAGGCCTGCTCAACCGTAATGGACGAAAACTTAGACTTCGGCGTGTTCAGAAATGGCCCGCCGGACGCGGTCAGCCAGATGCGCTCGACTTCTTCCATCCTGCCGCCGCGCAGGCACTGATGCACTGCATTGTGCTCGCTGTCGATAGGCAGCAGCGGCTTGCCCTGCCGTTTCGCTTCCGCAGTAATCAGCTCTCCCGCAGCGACCAGGCATTCCTTGTTGGCCAGCCCCACAGCTTTGCCGGCCTTCACGGCTTCGTAGGTGGCCTCGAGTCCAGCGACGCCTACAATCGCGCTGACTACGAAATCCACCTCAGGATGAGTCGCCACGCGGACAGCGCCGGCCGCGCCGTGGGCCACTTCTACGGCTTCCACGCCCGCGAATTTCAGCCGGCTGCGTAGCGCTTCGGCATCGGTTTGCGAGGCCACGGAAAGCAGCTTCGGCCGCCAACGCTCGGCCTGCTCGTAGGCTGCATCCAGATTCTTGCCCGCAGCGAGGGAAATAACCTGAAACCGCTCCGGATAGGACTCCACCACGCTAAGCGTGCTGCGCCCAATCGAGCCGGTAGAACCCAGGATGGCAATGTGTTTCATGAAAGATAGGCGTGGATCACTGTCACAATTTTACTTGCTGCGCGGCAACACTGCGACGTAGTGGTTAACCCAGTTCCGCTGCTCGGTAGTCTCCGGAACGGGCAGTCCCCGGGCGTTGCTCACTTTCTTCACCGCAGCTTCGGGAGAAAGACCCCTGGCGACCAGCAGACACGCGGCCACCAACCCACTTCGGCCAACCCCCTGACGGCAATGAATCAGCACGTTCTTGCCGGACGTGAGATCCGCCTCAACCTTCTCCAGCGTTGCCGCCAACTCCGACTCGGAATTAGGCACTTCCCGGTCGGGAATCGGAAAGGATACAAATTTCATTCCTTGAGCCTTCACCGTGGCCGCTTCGTTTCTCAAGTCGAGGTCAAGTTCCTCGCTTGGCGTTAGCAAGGAAACCACGCTGTCGACTCCGGCGTGGCGCCAACCTAAGATCTCGTCGGCAAGCCAATCACCGCCAGGCGGGAGCCGCCAACGCCAGCCTACTGCGCCACGGACCATCAACCCAATGAAGATCTGCCACAAGTTTCACCAGCCATTTTTTCTTGGCGAGTGTCAACTACGCGCTGCAGAAGCAACGCCTGGCAGGAATTCTCTCCTCCGAAGTTCAAAGATGGCCTTGTCTATTTCGCTGTAGAGCCGGAAGTGCTTGTTTTCCAGGGCCCAACGCCTAACGTCCCACAATAGTTGGTACTGCTCGTCGAATGTCATGTACCTCACCCCCTCCATTCAGGCGGAATGGCCGAATTCTTGGTTGCGTCGTCGTTTCGGCTATCCAATCCCCATCTTATACAGGCAAGATTCTCGCACATCGCTTTGAGGTAGCCGACGACTTCCTGATTTGCACGTGATTGATGCTCAATCGCTTCGAGTTATCGAATAATCTGCACTAGGCCAAACAGAATCAGTATCAGCGCGACTACAGCGGCGGTCATCATGGTGCTTCTCCAGCGTATGTAGCTCGTTCTGTAAGTGGCTATTGACGCACCTAGTGTAACGCGCGCAGCTAGGCTTGTCCGAGTGCCTCGGCCGACAGACGAGTCTGCACATGCTTGGCTGGCCCCAGAGTGCGTGCGCAAAAACTCAGAATTTCAATCTGAACTGGAACAATCATACTGATTGAGAGCCGCGAAGCGGCGCAAGAATACAGCCCACGGCGTGAGCCGTGGGTCGGTGGAAGATAATCGAGCCCCAGCGGGGCGAAAGAATAGTTCTCATGCACGCACTCAGACGGCCATCGGGATGGAGCGCGGTGAGTGGCGGACGCACCTGGTCGCGGGCGAATCGCTACTACTGCAACACCCGCCAAGCCGCAAAGTACCAAAGCACGGGCGCGGCGAAGAGCAGGGCATCGATACGGTCCAGCATACCGCCGTGCCCCGGCAAAATCGCTCCCGAATCCTTTACCCCCGCGCCGCGCTTGATTAGCGACTCCACCAGATCCCCTAACTGCGCCGCGACATTAATCGCCGCGGAAAGCAGCAGAATCGGCCACAGGGCAGGCTTCTGCAGCGCGAAAAGTCCGTCTTGCCGGGCAATCAGATGAGCGCTCAGCAGCGCCGAACTGATCGGCGTCGCGTAGTTGTAAAGCAGCGCGCCGACGATCACGCTGGCGGCCATCGAGGCCAGCGCTCCCTCCCAGGTCTTCTTCGGGCTAATCCGTGGTGACATCAAATGCCGGCCCAGTGAGCGTCCCACAAAGTACGCAAAAATATCGCCCGCCCAAACCAATAGCAGCAAATACAGGAGCAGGAACGCGCCCGACCACTGCGTGCGCAATTGCACTAGAAATCCCAGAGGCAGCGCGATGTAGGCAAATGCGAACGTAGAAACCATCGCCGGGGCAAAGGCGCCGCGTAGATCATCACTCTGCATTCCGACAGTTAGGAAGACAAAAGGAGCCAGCGCCGCCACGAAAACCGCCAGCCCCGCGAAGAACGCCGTCGAGGAAAGCGGCTTCTCTCCCGGATTTGCCGCCAGCGCCAGAAAGAACAATCCAACGAAAACAAATGTGGGCCAAACAAAAGGTCGTATGCCATAGCCTTCTGCCAGCTTAAGAAATTCCTGCACGGCAAGCAGCGCAACCAGCGCCGCGACCAGCGCTAGCACCGCAACCGGCGCTTTGAGCACCAGCAATAGAACCAGAGGAATAAGAACAACCGCGGTGAGGATTCGCTTGAGAAAGTTCAAGAGCTTATCGCAATCCTGCGACCCTTCATATTTTCATTCCGACCATGCGGAACCAATTGTCATTCCGAGCCGAGCGAGGAATCTGCTTTTCCCGCGCCGCCTCAATGCCCATTCGCGTGCGCCCCATCCGCCAAACCGCCATAACGCCGCTCGCGCTTCTGATAATCCGCAATCCCTTCCAACAGATGCACCCCGCGAAACTCCGGCCACAAAGTCGGAGTCACGTGAATCTCCGCATAAGCCAGTTGCCAGAGCAAGAAATTGCTCAAGCGCATCTCCCCGCTGGTCCGAATCACGAGGTCCGGATCGGGCAAGTGCCGGGTATAAAGATGACGCGAAACCGCGTCCTCATCAATCTGCAAATGCTCCACGCCGCCATTGCGCGCCGCCGCATCCACCATGGCGCGAAACGCATCCACCAGCTCGGTTCTAGCGCTGTAGTTGAGCGCCAGGGTCAACACCATGCCGCGATTGTGCGCCGTGGCCTCCCGCGCCCAGGCCATCTTTTCCTGCACCGACTCCGGCAGTTCGTGCTGCCGGCCGATGTATTCCAGCCGGATATTGTTCTTGTTCAGCGTGGGAACTTCGGCCTTCAAGTAGCGGCACAGCAGCCCCATGAGGAAGTCCACTTCGCTCTTGGGTCGCTTCTTCCAGTTCTCTTCGGAAAAGGCATAAAGCGTAAGCGAAGGAATGCCAATGCGCGCCGCCGTTTCGACCGTCGAGCGCACCGAAGCTACGCCGGCGCGGTGCCCGGCCACGCGCGGCAAATGCCGCCGCCGCGCCCAGCGCCCGTTGCCGTCCATAATAATGGCGATGTGTTTTGGAAGCCGCTCCGGATCAAGCCCCGCGTACGCTTCTGCTTCTTTGCGATCCAGCCCGGCAGGAATTGTCGCTCGCAACGTATCCTCTACTCTTAAACCCTTCTGTTGCTTGACGCTAACACAGCAGGGAAGGGGACGCAATGACAACAAAGTGGCGCGCGCAGAGCACGCGGCAACGCCTGTGCAGGGACGGGGCGAAGACCCGCCCGCCCGCGCAGGCTATGCGCGGGCAGCAGTTGGGCCCGGAGTAAAGGCCAGAGACCGCGCAATCAGGAAGCGGGGCAAGAAGATTTCAGAGGGTTCCGATGGTTGCACCGAAAATCGTGCAATCGTCCCTTGAAAATCCCCCACCCTAAGTTTCGCAAACTGCACAAAACTCAGGATGGGGCAGCTGCCAATTTGTTCGTCTTGGGAAGGCCTCCACCCAAGCAAGGGCTGGGGCGTAACTTCCGGAGGTTAGGCCGCAGGCCGCTTTCTTTGATAAGCCGGCAAAAAGCTTTCCGCCGCGAAGGTCTCATACGTTGTGGGTGTGGTGTTGCGTGGTGATCTTGGCTCCAGAGGCTTGACGTATCCGGAATCCATCGACTGCGTCATTTCGACTAACAGCTCGGCGGTGTTCTCGGACATACCCATCCGCACCAGAGCACCCTGAAACTGCTCGGGAGTGAGCCTCTCATACTTGAGATTGGGCTTGCCGATTGTTTTTCCGATGATGGCCGTAATTTCGCCATAGCTCAGATCGCGCTGTCCATGCAGCTCCAGAACCTGATTGTCGGTGAAGTCGAGCCGCGAAAGCGCCTCTCCCGCGAAGGCGCCAATATCACGACTCGCAATGGCCGGAAACTTGAGTTCAGGACGCAGAGGGCCCGCTGCACTTCCCATCTGCGCGATGGCGTCAGCCTGGCCCAGGGTGTTCTCCATAAAGTATGCAGCCCGCAGATGCAGAGTGTTGAGGCGGGCGATTCGATTGAGACGTTCCTCTAAATGACGCAGCCCTACGATGGGCCCAGTCTTTGCGGGTTTGTCAGCGCCGATGCTGCTGAGAGAGACCGCATACTTCACGCCGTTCTTATCGATGGCTGAAGCAAAGGCCTCGCTGGCTTGCTCTACATAAGCGAAATAGTCCTGAGCGGTTGGATCCGGAGGGAGCATTACGTAAACCGCTTGCGCTCCGGCAAACGCTCTTGGTCATCGCGTTCTTGTCAGTGACGTTGCCGACGAACGGCTCAGCCCCCTTTGCTGCCAGGGGTGCCAGATGATCTGCACTTCTCCCGACCACTCGCACCTTTTTGCCTTGCGCCAAAAGTTTGTTAGCGGCTGCGCTGCCAGTGTGTCCGGTTGCGCCAATGATGACGTGCATAGGACCTCCTTTAATTTTTGGGATTCCTTAGGTTCGATGCCTGCAGTTTGGAGGTGGTTTCTGCAAATGTTTGGGAAAAGACTCAGAAGGGCAGCCCGGAGAGATTGTGCTCGGCGGGTTCACCGCTGAGTGGGGATTTCAAGGGCGGGTGCGCCCATCTTATTTCGCGCACTTTGTGAAATTCAGGGTGGGGATTTGGAGGAATGGCTACGGCAGCAGCGACCTTTAGGGCTCCTGCTACCCAATCCATCGATTAACTCGTCTACAAGTTCGAGTCTTAAGCCAACTCGCAAGCCGGTAAGAAGTCCCCGATTTTCCGTCAACTATGCGGAGGCAAGCTGTGCTTCGACATTCCACTCTCTGTGCGGTTGTGCTTTTCTTTCAGTCCGCAGCCCTTGGCCAAACGCTCTCCATTCCACCCGACTCCCCGCGCTGGGACCTGGAAGCAGAAGCCAAGGTGTCTGAATACCAGGGCCGCAAGTGCCTTGCGCTCGATGGCGGCGCGGCCGTCTTGAAGGACTTTGAAATGCGCGACGGCGTCATCGATGTAGACGTCGCCACTCCCGCAAAACGCGGCTTCTTCGGCTTTGACTTTCGCATCGGAAGCGACGGCGCCAACTACGAAGAGGTCTATCTGCGCCAGCACAAGTCCGGGCTTCCGGACGCCATGCAATATACGCCGGTGCTGAATACCGGCCGCAACTGGCAAATCTATAACGGGCCGGGATTCACCGGCGCGGTCGATATCCCGAAAGATGTCTGGTTCCATCTGCGCCTGGAAGTAACCGGAGCGCAGGCCAAGCTCTACGTGAAAGATATGGATAAGCCTGCGCTGGTGATGAACGATCTGAAAAGCGGCGTGCAAAAAGGCCAGGTGGCTCTGTATGTTCTGACCGGCGTAACCTACTTCTCGAATTTCGAAGTACGGGCCAAGGCCGACGCGCCCTGGGAGCGGCACCTGCCGCCGATGCCGCCGAACACTCTAACCAAGTGGAGCATTTCGCCATCGTACGACGGGCCGGGGCGAAATCTAGAGCGCCCACTGACAGCTGCCGAGAGCGATGCTATCCAGTGGCAGGACGTGGAGGCCGAACCGCCCGGCTTTGTGGTCCTCTATCGTTATCTTCAGGCTCCGCATCCCAGAGTGACATTTCAAGGCGATTTCTCCAAGCGCCTGGAGCCCCAGCCGGGAATGAAGGTCGTCTATGCGCGGACCACCATCGAGTCTGACCGCGATCAGGTGAAGAAGCTCGAGATTGGCTATAGCGACGATGTCAGCGTCTTCCTGAACGGCAAGATTCTTTACCGCGGCCAGCAGCGCCCAGGGTTTCCGCGACCCCGGATTTCTTGGCATCGTCAACCCGGAAAACGACGCTGTTTACCTTCCTCTGAAAAAGGGCAACAACGAGCTAATGCTGGCAGTGAGCGAACTAGGTGGCGGATGGGGATTCATCTGCCGCTTAGTGGACGTAGGAGAGTAAGCCGTAACGGCCATGTGGCGCGGGCGCCCTCGCCCGTGCCTGTGTCCACCAAACAAAAGTTGCGGGAGGGCAAGGTCCGTGCCGCTCCAAGCCTGCGGGCGGCGGCGCCCGCACCACAGCACTCCCGAGCTGTAACAAATAGCCCGCGACATTCCGGTAAAATCAAGCGCACATGAAAATCGGTGTCCTCGCATTGCAGGGCGACTTCGATGCCCACCGCCGCCGGCTCGAACAACTGGGCGCCGAAGTTGTGCTCGTCAAGAAGCCCGATCAACTCGACGAAATCGACGGGCTGGTCATCCCCGGCGGCGAATCCGGCACCTTCCTAAAGCTTCTAGGCGAGGCCGGATTCGAAAAGTTAAAGCAATACGTTCGCGCCAAACCGGCATTTGGCACCTGTGCGGGCGCGATTTTGCTGGCCAGTGGAGTAGAGAATCCGAAGCAGGCGGGCCTGGGTGCGATCGACATTACCATCCGCCGGAACGCCTACGGCCGCCAGATCGACAGCTCCATCCGCGAAGGAGTGCTGCTGGGCGAATCAGGCGCCTCTCCGCTTGAAATGGTTTTCATCCGCGCCCCTAAGATCGAGCGTCTCGGTCCAGCAGTTGAAGTTCTCGCTACGGAGGGCGGGGACACGGTGGCGGTACGGCAGGGAAGAGTCATGGCTGCGACGTTTCATCCCGAGCTTTCCGAGGACACGCGCGTGCACAAAGCCTTCCTGGAGTTAGTTCAGAACGGCAAGCCCTAGTTCCGCGCAACGGGAGGCGAGCCGAAACTCATCGACGTATACACAACGTACGTACGCTGATGTATAATCCTTGTGCGTACAAGAGGACGCGCCCCATGCCTGCTCCCGCTATCAAAGCTGACAAGGCCCGCAGTCAAAATATCAATCTGCGTGTAACCCGAAACCAAAAGGCGCTAATCGACCGGGCCGCGAATGCGCTTGGCCGCAATCGCTCCGACTTCATGCTGGAAACTGCCTGCCGCGAGGCGGAGACTGTGCTGCTGGACCGCCGCTATTTCTTCCTTCCTCCCGACGATTTCAAGCGTTTTCTCGCCGTGCTCGACAAGCCTCCCGCAGCCAACCCGCGCTTGCGCCGTTTGCTGCGAACCAAAGCCCCGTGGGAACCATGAACCGCCCGGTTCTTAGTCCTCCGGAAAAGCTCCGCACGGACCATGAACTGTCGCAGTTCAGTTGTGGTGAGCCGTTGGACGACTGGCTGCGGCGTCGCGCCTTGCAGAATGAGGAGAGCGGCGCATCGCGCACTTACGTCGTCTGTTTGGGAAGCCGGGTGACTGCTTACTACGCGCTGGCCGTTGGAGCGGTTGCTCATAGCGAGGCGCCAGGCCGCATCCGGCGCAACACGCCCGATCCGGTTCCGGTAATGGTCATCGGCCGCCTCGCCATCGACCAGGAATTTCAGGGCCGCGGCCTCGGACAGGGTCTGCTTCGCGATGCCGTGTTACGGACGCTTCAGGCCGCGCAGATCGCCGGCATCCGGGCGATCCTCGTTCATGCCATCTCAGACGGGGCGCGCCACTTTTACCAGAGGCACGGCTTCGTCGCCTCATTACTTGATCCCATGACGCTGATGATTTCAGTCGGCGACGCAGAAAAAGAACTGACGGACGCCAAGCCGTGACCCTGTGGGTCCGCAGGGCCGCATGGTTCTCTCTGGCAGCGGGACACCCCTGGCTACTTCAGACTCACCGTCTTCTCCAGAGGCAAATTCTGCGACGACCCGCCCACCATGAACTTGTACTCTCCCGGAATCAACTGCCACCCGTTCTGATCCACGTTGAAAATGGAGAGATACAGCGGCGCAACCTCGACCGTTACGTCTTTACTTTCTCCTGCATTCAGCCAAACCTTGCTCCAGCCGACCAGGCGCTTCGGTGGTTCTCCCGCGCTGGCAGGCAGCGCGGCATAGACTTCGGCGACCTCCGCCCCCGCCCGATCCCCGGTGTTCTTCAGAGTGAAGCTTAGCTGGACCGTCTTGCCCGGCGTCACTTCGAGGGCGGAGTAGCCGTAAGTCGTATACGAGAGTCCGTAGCCGAACGGAAACAGCACCGGCTTTTTCTCCGCGTCGTACCACTTGTAGCCGACTTTTAAGCCCTCATCGTAGGTGGTCTGAAACGCAGGCAAGCCGGCCGCGATCCTTCTCCACGCCTCGAACTCCTTGTCGCCGGTGGTCGATCTTACCGGAGGCTTCACGATCGTCAGATGCGGCAGATCCGCTTCGCTGCGCGGAAACGTGATGGGCAGCTTTCCGCTGGGATTCACTTCGCCGAACAAGACGTTTGCTACTGCTTCCGCGCCGCGCGTTCCCGAGAACCACGCTTCCACAATACCGCCGACCTGATCCACCCATGGCATGGTCACCACGCTTCCAGTCTCCAACACTACAACCGTATGCGGATTGGCCGCCGCCACGGCCGCGATCAGATCGTCTTGATGATAGGGCAGAGAAAGATTGTCGAGGTCCATCCCTTCGCTTTCCCACTGCTCAGCGAAGACGATTGCGACATCCGCGGTTTTCGCCAAAGCCGCTGCTGAAGCCGGGTCCGTCCCAGGATCGTACTCCACCTTCGCGCCTGGAACCTTGGCGCGAATGTTCTTCAAGGGCGAAGTGGGAAACCAAATATGCGCCTGCCATGTCGTCCCGCCCTTGCCCGGCGGCATGATTGCATTGCCTCCCGGTGGATCGACTTGCGCCGAACCACCGCCCGAAATCATTCCTACATCCGAGTGCGCACCGATCACCGCGATGCTGTCGCAGCTTCGAAGCGTCCAGCGGAAGCAGCGACTGCGCATTCTTCAGCAGCACGATGCTGCCTTCCTCAATCTTCTGCGCCACTTCAAATCCGCCGACCACATCCACGACGCTCTTCTTCGGCGGATCGTCGATCACGCCGCAAGCGAACATCGACCGCAGAACGCGGCGGACGTGATCGTCGACCTCCGCCTGCGGCACCTGGCCCGACTCAACCGCTTTCTTCAGGGCATCGCCGTAAAAGATTTCTCCGGGCTCCTCGTGATCGAGGCCGGCGGCCGAAGCCTTGGCCGTGCTGTGCGTCGCCTGCCAGTCCGATACTACGAAGCCAGGATACTTCCAGTCATTCTTCAGAACGTCGGTCAGCAAGTATTTGTTCTCGCAGGCGTAGTCGCCGTTTATGCGATTGTAGGAACACATCACCGCGCCCGGATTCGCCTCGCGAATGCCGATCTCGAACGCCAGCAAGTCGCTCTCCCGCATCGACCGCTTGTCGATGTTGACATTCACCGCGTTGCGTCCGCTTTCCTGATCGTTCAGCGCATAGTGCTTGATGTCGCCGATCACATGCTGCGCCTGCTCACCCTTCATCACCGCGCCGACCATCATTCCGGCCAGCAAGGGGTCTTCGCCCATGTATTCGAAGGTACGCCCGTTGCGCGGATCGCGGGCGATATTGACGCCGCCGCCCAGCGTCATGTTGTAGCCCTGCGCCCGCAGCTCGCGCCCGATCAGCGCTCCATATTCATAGGCGGCTTGCGGGTCCCAACTGGCCGCGCCGGCCAGGTCGTCCGGCAGGGCGGTGGAGTAGCGTCCATTTTCGCCGCTGACGCGCACGCCATAGGCTGCGTCCGACATCTGAATCGCTGGAATCCCCAGCCGTGGAATCCCCACCACGTAACCCGCGCCGCCATTGGAGCCGCCCGCAAGCGGACTCATCGGACTCAGGCCTTTCATGCCGGTGCCGTGGAGCAGCGTGATCTTCTCGTCGAGCGTCATCCCTTTTACTACCAGAGACGCGCGCTCATCTGGCGAGAGGTTGGCATTCATCCAGGGCCACGACGGCTTGTCCTTGGAACTTGTCTGGGCGAACAACGACGTACCGGCAAACATCAGAACGGTAAGCAGCAGCGGCGTGCAGAATCGCAAAGCGCGTTTGGTTAGATAGGACATGAAGTTCCTTTTAAGGATTCAGTTGAACCGTACGAGATATCTCATCTTACCGCGTTTGCGCGTTTTTGACGCCAAGAAAATCGATTTTCTTAGGTACGCACGGACCCAAAGGGGACCTGCAACTTTCGGCTAGAATTGCCGGACCAGCTTTGGTTCGCGCTGCCCAAAATCGCCGTCGAGATATCGATCGACGATCCGATCCTCAAAGGAGTCGTAAATCTGGCGCAGGTGGCATGGGCGCCAATCCACCGTGCGCCATATCCTTCCCGCTGACTTCTGGGCGACGGGTTCCTTGAACGAACCGGCTGCGACCAGTTGCAATAGCCGGGGCAATTCGGACGCCATGCCGGCGACGGCGCGGCAGGCAAGGTCGTGCAAGCCATCCCCGCGGACGAGCGGCGCCACCGACTGGTGAATCACTCTCCCGCCATCGATCGCTTCTGTCGTTTCGTGAATGGTCATCCCGGTCATTTGTGGTTCCAGCAGGTAGCTGGGCCAGAAATGGGTTATGTTGCCCCGGTACCACGGAGATAGCCCGCCGTGGATATTCCACTTATAGAGAGGCGCGCAGGCCAGAGTTTCCGGGCTCAATATGTGGACGCCGTAGGAAAGCAGCAGTTGCGGTCGATGCCGCGAAATAAAATCTCTAGTTTTCTCGGCGTTCAGCTCTTCCCGGGCAACACGCAGTACTTCGACTCCCGCGAAACCGTCGTCCGATGCAGGACCCTGGAAAAAGCGGGCTTCGGCTGCGGCCCGGGCGCGGAAGTGATGGATAAACAACTCGTGGTCGCGGTTGGACAGCCCGGCAGGCGGCTCTGGAATGTGTTCTTCCCGAGTTTCCAGAACTAGGCCGGTAAGCTGTCCAGTGCCGGCGATCGCCCTGGCCACGAACAGGTGCCGGGGATGATTTCCACTGAGAAAGACGACACTCATTGGTTCGCAGTCCGTGGCCAGGCCAGCTTCAAGAGGCCAACTTCTTCCAGTCGCTCGACCACCGGACGGCACTCTTCAACGCTGCATTCGGCAAGGTCGGCGATTTCGAGCATCGTGTGTTCTCCATCGCTGTAGTTGAGCACAATCAGCGTCCGGTTCAGAAAGGTGCGGCCGTCAAGCAGCCCGTCGTCGGAGTTCTTCCGGGTAGAGGCGGCGTTCAAGTTGGGATAGAGTCCGCGAGGTCCAAGCTGCGGCTCACCATACGGGGCAAGATTCTGGAAAGCCCCGGAAATCTCCACCGTACGCAGAATCCGCTCAATTTCGTCGATGCTCCGTTCCACCGCAGCGATCGTCATGAATGCCTTGTCGTCCATCGAGGTGTGATAGGCGGCGTACCCTCCATAAACAGTGCGGGAGATTTGCCCCACCGGGAGGTTGAATCCCGGAGAACAGTACTGCCGTTCGTCGGACCCTCCGGTCGGAACAAATTTTCTCAGTACGAGTTCGCCGCGGGCGGAGAGCCGCTGCATCAACTGGTCGATTAGCGAGCGACCGCCACGGCTCATCTTGTAACTCAACGTCTCGGAGGGGCCTCCCAGGCACGTCAGCACTAAACCCGCAACCAGGTTTTGTTTAAGGTGGGCGCCGTATTTGTACAAATAGCAGAGGCTTCCGATCGTCTCCGGGTTGAGCAGGAAGCGGTAGCTGTAACGCCGGCGCGGCCAGCTCGCGATTCGCTGATACAGGCCAAGCAAAACCAAAGGCCCGCTCAATTCGTTGTTGGCGAGCGAGGGATGGCACAGATAAGAGGAGAGCATGATCTCGGCTTTGCTCTCGCCCGCAAGTGTGCAATGCGCGAAGGGTACGCCGCCTTCAACGAACGAGCTGTCGATCAGCGCATGGTAGTTGCCAGGCTTCAATCCCTGGCGCACTCTGTGGGGGATGCAGAATCCCCAGTCACGCTTGTAATAGCTGGTGGCATACGGAATCGCATCGGGATGGCCCGGCAGGCTATGGAGATGGCGATCGAGTTCCTCGAGAGAGACCTGCCGGTCAATCGGCTCGGAATAGTTCACCACGTGCAGATTGGAAACTGCGGTATCGGCAATTACGGAACCGTCTGGGCCAACCAGTTTGGCTTTCCGAAAATGCCATTCCGGCGGGACCTGCCAATCGAACACCTGGGTATAACTGGGGACTGTTTCTACCGCCAAAGGCATGTAGCGCCCAAAGATCTCCATGCTCTGGAGTATTCCCGGCCCGGTAATGCTCCGCATGATGGGAAAGAGTTCGTCAAAGATTGCGTCCAGGTCGGCGCGGGCAGTCTGCGGGCGTTCGAGCGCTTTGCTTGCGGCAAGCATCTGGGTGATGGCGTCATTATGACATAGCGTTTCCCCGAAGAAGAAGCAACGCGCACCGTCGGGCTGGAAAAATCGCTTCCAGCTTTGTCGAATCACTTCCTTGGCAGGAACTCGATCTTTGCATCGGGCGTTGCCGCTTTCAGATCGAAATCCGCCAGGAGGGTAAGACGTATCTCAGAAAGATTGGTAAGGGCACGAGTTCCACTCGTGCCGATTGAACCTCACTCAACGTTGGCTTTAGCCTCTGAGGTTTTACCGTCCAATTCGCCGTTGCGAGGTTGAGAAGGCCGTAAAGTATTTCCAAGAGACCTCAGACGAGGAGGCTTCACGAGCGAACCGCAGCGGCTAGAAGCCACGATTCGGCTTTAGCCTGGCCGGCACGAGTCGAACTCGTGCCCTTCCCAAAGCCCGTCACCATGATCCGGCGCTGAGGGCGTGAGAACGGGAAAGCTGCCTTTAAGCCACTTCCGCCTCCACCACGCTGAACGGGCTCTTAGTCGGCACGATCCGGGTCATGCGGAAGCCCGCGCGGGAGAGCAAACGAGCCCACTCCTGCTCCGTCCGTTCCTTTCCGCCGGGAAAGAACAGCATCTCAATATCAATGACTTTTGCCGGATGCGGCTGATTCCCGGGCGGCACCACGAACTCCACCAGAACCAACTTGGCGTGCCGCCTTTCTTCCATCGCCCGCCGGCAATGCCCCAGAATCACCAGCGCCCGCTCGTCGTCCCAGTCGTGAATGATGGACTTCATCAGGTAGCAATCTCCGCCTTCGGGCACGGACTGGAAGAAATCCCCCGCCGCCGGGCGGCAGCGTCCGTCGAGCGCGAGTTGGCAAATTCTGTGCTCTCCGCCTTTGACCACGTCTTCCAGGTCAAACAAAATGCCTTTCAACTGCGGGTGCTTGCGCAGAATCTCGCAGATCAGAAAGCCGTGCCCGCCGGCCACATCCACGACCGTGGTGAAGGGAGAAAAGTCATAGGCCTCGAGCACCGGCCCCGCCGCCATGGCGCTCATGTTGGTCATCGCGATGTGGAAGCGTTCGTTCTCCACCGCGTCCGTGGGAAAGTATTCGAAGGCCGGCTTGCCGGTCACGTGCTCGATCGTCGGCTGGCCGGTGCGCACCGAGTGCAACAGATCCTTCGCGATATGAAAGTGAAACGGATCGGCAATCCACACGATCAGATCGCGAAATGAATTGGGGACATCCGAGCGCAGCAGCTCCGCCGCCGGAGTCAGCGTGAAATGCCGGGGCTCGGTCTCGGCAAAAATGCCCACCATGGCCAAGACCCGCAGCGTGCGATAGAGAGCGTCTTCGTTTGTGCTGGTCTTCTTGGCTAACTCCGCCGTCGGCATCGGCCCCTCGTGCAGCAAGTCGGCAATCTTCAGCTCCGCCGCCACCCACAGCGCCGCGGAAAGAACGTAACCGGTCCCGATTTGCATTAGATGTTGCAGAGGGTCGGGCTTCGGCGCTTGCTGCGCGTTGGCAAGCGGCACTTCCGTGGAGTGAGGCTGCATGTTTGTCCTCGTGAGCGAGAGTTAAGAGCCGCATGATAACAAACCGGAAGGAGCGCAAGCGGCTAGAACAAACTCAGTGGAGCTGGCGAATTATTGAAACCGAGACTCGAACCGAAAAACCCCTTGACAACCTATTCGAGTAACCGTATGGTTACACATTATGCGTCACCGTTCGGTTACATATTCCCCGGAGGTCGCCTTCCATGCCCTAGCCGACCCCACCCGCCGCGCTGTGCTCGACCTGCTGCGGAAGGGGAGCCAGCCCGCCGGCCAAATCGCCCAAGCTTTCCCGGTATCGCGTCCCGCGATTTCGAAGCATCTCCGCCTGCTGCGCCGCGCTCACCTGGTGAGCGAGCGCCGGCAGGGAAGGCACCGCTATTACCATCTGAATCCCGAACCGCTGAAAGCCGTCGATAGCTGGCTGGAGCAATACCGCGTCTTCTGGAGTGCGAACCTCAACAGCTTGAAAGCCTTTGTGGAAACCGAATACGCGCGGGAAACCGCCGCCAAATCTCAATCGAGCAACGACACCAAAAAATCGAAAGGAAAATACCTATGACGAAACTCCGCGTCGCCCTGTCACTGACTTTGCTGCTGATTGCCACCGCCGCTGCCGCACAATCCTCGGCGCAGAAATCCTTCGACCAGATCAAGGCTCTGGCCGGCACTTGGGAAGGGAAGAACTCGAAGGGAGAAACCGTGCAAGTCTCCTACCGCGTCACCGCCGGCGGCTCGGCCGTGATGAGCGAGATCCAAGGCCACGGGAATGAGGACATGATCACCATGTTCCATCTGGACGGCGATCGCCTGCTCATGACCCACTATTGCGAGGCTGGCAACCAGCCACGCATGCAGGCAAGCGCATCGGACGGCAAAAGCATCACTTTCGATTTCCTGGACGCGACCAATCTGGTGAGCCCCGACGCCGGCCACATGCACCAGCTGGTAATTTCCATGCCCGACGCCAACCACCACACCGAGCAATGGAACTTCGCCGACCACGGCAAAGAGATGAAAGAAGTCTTCGACCTGCATAGGAAAGGCTAAATCTAGCGCCGGCGAGACGCCGGTGCTACGTTCGTTGCATCGGGCACACCGGACAAATTCAAGGAGAAATCATGGCAACAGCGACAATCACTCCCGATCAAGACGCAGTTCTGGCGGAAATCTTCATCGCGGCACCTCCGGAGCGCGTCTTCCAGGCCATCACCGACCCCAGCCAGACCGCGCAATGGTGGGGACAAAAAGGTATGTACCGCGCCAGCAACTGGCAGACCGATCTGCGCGTTGGAGGCAAATGGTCGACCGACGGCGTAGGCTCGGACGGCGCCAAGTTTCGCGTCGAAGGCGAATATCTCGAAGTCAACCCGCCGCGCCTGTTGGTCCACACCTGGATTCCCAGCTACGCCGGCGGCATGAAGACGGTGGTGCGCTGGGAGCTGGAGCCGCGCGGCGTCCACGGCCTGCAGTCGAGCGGTCCCAATAAGGTCGGCACTGGCACGCTGCTGCGAATCCATCACAGCGGATTTGCCGGCAACGCCAAAGCCGCCGAGGATCACGGCACTGGCTGGAAGCGCGTCTTGGGCTGGCTGCAGGGCTTTACGGAAAAAGGCGAGACCGTCGAAACCCGCGAGCCTAGCTCAGCGGCATAGAAACAGCAGACCACAGCCAATCAAAGTCATGGAAGGACGTGGCGTCCCTGGGTCTCGCCTTATGCGGGACTCCGGACGCCACTCGCTCGTGTGCTCCCAGTCACAGCTATCCGCAGACCGACGTGGGACAATGACGCTGTAACCACCGCGAGGAGGCTTTATGCTGCGGACCTTTGCTCATCGGCCGGGAAGCCGCTTCGACCGCAACTCCTACTTTCATTTTCATCCGATGCATTCCAGCTATTCGCTGATTGCGACGATGTTTCTGCTGGGGCTGATTGCGTGGTTCCTGCTTTCGCTGCGGTAGAGCGCGGCTGCCGCATGCCAGCAGCGGACGGAAGGCCCGTGGTATGCGGAGAATCCCCAGCCAATGTTTTCTCCTGCCGTTGAGGTCCTGTCCTGCACCTTTCGGGGGCACTGTGGTTGCAATTCCGCCCTCAATACGAGAACATAGCCGTTTGCTTTTATCCCCATAATCCAAACAAGGAAGCGGCGCACCGATGGCGACCAGGCAGAAGACCGTGAAGGAAGCGACAGAGAAGCAGGGAAGCAGCGAGATTCAATCTCCCAAAGGCAAGCTGGGCATCATGATCCCCGGCATGGGCGCGGTCGCCACGACTTTCGTGGCCGGCGTCGAAGCCATTCGCAAAGGCCTGGCCAAGCCCATCGGCTCGCTCACGCAAATGGGAACCATCCGCCTGGGCAAGCGCACCGACGGCCGCTCCCCCAAGATCAAGGAATTCGTTCCCGCTCGCCGGCCTGAACGATCTGGTCTTCACCGGATGGGACCTCTTCGAGGACGACATGTACACCGCCGCCTCGAAAGCCGGCGTGCTCGAGAAGTCTTTGCTCGACCAGATCAAGCCGTTTCTCAGCACGGTAAAGCCGCGCAAGGCCGTCTTCGACCGCAACTACGTCAAGATGCTCGACGGCAAGCAACGTCAAAAAGGGCAAGAACAAGATGGACCTGGCCGAGCAGGTTCGCGCCGACATCCGCGAGTTCCGCAAGAGTTCGGGCGCAAGCCGCCTGGTCACCATCTGGTGCGGATCGACCGAGATCTTTCTGAAGCCGACCGCCGCGCACCAATCGCGTAAAGGCCTTCGAAAAGGCGATGCTCCAGAATGACGAAGACATCGCGCCTTCGATGATCTACGCCTACGCCTCGTTGATGGAAGGCGTCCCATTCGCCAACGGCGCGCCCGAACCTCACCGTGGATCTTCCGGTGATGCACGAGCTGTCCAAGCAGAACAACGCTCCCATCTGCGGCAAAGATTTCAAGACCGGCCAGACCCTGATCAAGACCATCCTCGCGCCCGGCTTCAAGGCGCGCATGATCGGCCTGAACGGCTGGTTCTCCACCAACATTCTCGGCAATCGCGACGGCGAGGTCCTCGAAGATCCCGGGTCGTTCAAGACCAAGGAAGAGTCCAAGCTCTCCGTCCTCGAGCACATCCTGCAGCCCGAGCTCTATCCCGAACTCTACGGCCACTTCACCCACAAGGTTCGCATTAACTATTACCCTCCTCGTGGTGACAACAAAGAGGGTTGGGACAACATCGACATCTTCGGATGGCTCGGCTATCCCATGCAGATCAAAGTGGATTTCCTCTGCCGCGACTCCATCCTCGCCGCGCCGCTCGTGCTCGATCTGGTTCTGTTCCTCGACCTCGCCCAGCGCAGCGAGCGAACTGCAGGGGCTCGGCATTCAGGAGTGGCTGAGCTTCTACTTCAAGTCGCCCATGACCGCGCCCGGCCTTTATCCCGAGCACGACCTGTTCATCCAATCCATGAAGCTGAAGAACACGCTGCGCCACCTGCAGGGCGAGGGCCTGATCACGCACCTGGGCCTCGAATACTACGACTAAAGCAAGCGCAGCACCCTTGTAGCGCCGGCGTCCGCCGGCGAAGCTGTGTGTGTTCTGTCATCCCGAGCGAAGTCGAGAGCCTGCCCTGAGCGGAGTCGAAGGGGACCTTGTGTTCCCGACCACCGAAGTGCCCCGACCCAACTCAATGTCATCATGTCGCAGCGGAGTCGCTCGCGACCGACAGGGACTCCCAAGAAAGGGTCTCTGGCTTGGTGACTCCGACTGACGAAGTCATTCGATACAGCCGTTTGAAGCGACAGCAAATCTAGAGGGCAAGGTCGATCAGCCCGGTACCATAGGATTAATATTGTTGCGCGCTCTGTTCTTTATTCCGAAGTACGATTCTTTTCTTCCCCGGATGTTCGCCTCGGCCCTGATCTGCGGCACGTAATGTAGCTACGCTGGCTTTATGTTCAACCACCAGGTGCAAAAGTGAAAAAGAAGGGAACGACCCACGCTTCATCCACCGAACTCTCTGTCCGTCGCGGGATTAGGCTACTTCGCACGCTTAGGGAACGGTCCTCCGGCCTCGTCACGAAGATTGCCTGGTCGCCCGACGGCACGATGCTTGCGGTACCCACCCAGAACGGAAGAGTCGAATTATGGAACGCCTTGGAAAATAACTTAGTCCGCACAATTGAGGCGCGAGGAGGCACCGTGGATCACGAGCGTGGCCTGGTCCCCTGAAAGTGACTACCTTGCGATCGCATCTGGAGACGACAAGGTACGTATTTGGCGGGTTGCGGAAGGTAAGCGGGTACGGCGATCCGGCTCAACGCTAAGCATTCCGGGAAGGTCTGTTGCGTGGTGCCCGACTAGGAACCTAGTTGCCACGATTGATCCTGAGGGTCAATTGCTTTTGTTCGAAACAGGTACTTGGCTACCCATGGGCGGATTTCCGGTGGAACTCGCATGCATGGCCTTTTCTGCTTCTGGGCTGCTTGCGGTCGGCAGCAAAGAGGGCGACTTAGAGATTTTCGACCCTGGTCCTGCTGAGCACAAGCCTCTCGGGACGAACGCGCGTCTGGCCCCTAGTTTCCGATTCCCCGGTGTCCGAACCGTGGCTTGGTCACCGATGCTAAGTTCCTCGCCGGAGGCTCTTCCCACGGTACTGTTTGCATCTTTGATGTTGAAAATCAGCGACGGCTAGCGGAGTTAGAAGGCCACACCCGAATGATCCGCTCACTCTCCTTCTCTTTCGATGGAAGTATTCTGGCGTCCAAATCGGATGACGGTACCGTTCGTGTTTGGAGTGCAGCCAGCTATGCAAATTTGGCGGTAATTGACGAACCGAGTCTCAGTCGGAAAGTAGCTGGATATTCGAACAAGAAATCTGCTGGGATCGCCTTTCACCCCCGCAAAGGAGTGTTGGCCACTCTCGGTAGATGTGATCGGGATGTCCGAATTTGGGATCTAGATGTCCCTTCGCTATTGGGGGGGAGTCCAGCGATAGGAGCAATTCGCTACACAACCGCCAAAATCGTATTAGTAGGTGACAGCGGCGTGGGCAAGACTGGCCTTGGCTGGCGCTTGGCTCACGGAAGCTTTAAGGAACATCCGTCAACTCATGGGCAGCAATTTTGGACACTTGAACGTTTGCGAACAGTGCGCCCTGACAAGACTGAATGCGAAGCGGTTCTTTGGGACTTCGCTGGTCAACCCGACTACCGACTCACGCACGCGCTTTTTCTCGACAGAGTAGATTTGGCTTTAGTCCTATTCGACCCGGGAATCATTCCGAGCCGTTAAAAGGGGTCGAGTATTGGATCAAGGCGCTTGAACATCCAAACGAGAAGCCATGCCCCAAATTACTGGTTGCCGCCCGGTCCGACCGGGCGGCTCCAACGCTGACAGAGTTGGAACTGGAGAACTTCTGCAGGCGACACGGAATTCAGGAAGGATTCGTCGCGACAAGCGCCTTTTCGGGTTCGGGAGTGGAAGAACTGCTTGAGCGGATGACCCAGGTGATCGCATGGGAGACCATGTCATCCACCGTGACGACTGGAACGTTCAAACGGATTAAGGAATACGTCCTCTCTCTGAAAGAGTCCGGCCGGGATGAAGTGCTGCTAGAACCTGCCGCCCTCGAGTCCAAGCTGCGGGCGATCGATATAGGATGGAATTTCTCCACTGACGAAATGATGGCCGCGGTGCAGCATCTCGCAAACCACGGGTACGTAAGCGTATTGCGGGGTTCGTCCGGGCGCGACGTGATTCTGCTGTACCCTGAGGTTCTTTCGAATCTCGCATCGTCATTTGTACTAGAGGCAAGACGCAATCCATCTGGTCTAGGCGCTCTTGAAGAATCACGTATCCTTAGGGGAGAGTACAACTTTCAAGAGGTTGCGAGGCTTCGTACTCAGGACCGAGAAGTCCTTCTCGATGCGGTCACGGCCCTATTTCTCCAACGCAATATTTGCTTTCGAGAACGCTTGGGATCTGCAACCTTCCTAATATTCCCGTCATTGATTAACCAAAAAAAACCTCTTTCCCAACAGTTCGCGATCGTAGAGGACGTTCGCATACCGTCACCGGACGCGTGGAGAACATCTATGCGGCGCTCGTCGTGTTGCTCGGATACAGCAATACTTTTACGCGAACCAACCAGTGGCAAAACCAGGCTGAATACGAAATGGATGCTGGCGAAAATTCGTGGTTTTACACAGATAACTGACCGTGAAGGAGAAATCGATCTTGTGCACTATTATGGTCCAGGGGCAGGGGAACATGTTAAATTGCTGTTCCAAGGGTTATTTCGAACGTTTTCTGGCTGCTCGCCAAGTTTCAATCACAAAGTACCTTCCGGTGGCCTGCCCCCATTGCCACTACAGGCCCGAGCGAGTCGAGATCGTCAGAAGAATAAAACAGCAAAAGACTTTCCTCTTCTGCGGGGAATGCAGCAACAAAATCGTGCTACCGACCCCAACGATTGAGGAAGCACGCGTGAGTCCGAGTGAGAAGCTTGTCGCTCAAGGCCAAAATGTTGCTAGCCGCCGGACCAGGTTTGAGACCGCCCTTACCAGATTAAAGGGAGTGATTCGTGACCGCGGAAGCCAGGGCACACCAACTTGTTTCATCAGCTACGCATGGGGAATCGAGAAACATGAGAGATGGGTTCTAAAGCTTGCCAAGATCTTCAGAACTTGACGTGGAAATCTTGCTTGATCGAAAAGATAATGCTTTGGTGGGGTCCAGCATCGCGGATTTTGTAAACCGAATAGAGAAAGTTGCGTTTGTGATAGTTGTCGGAACTCCCGAATATCTTCAAAAATATGACAATCGGGATGAAACGCGGGGGACATTTGTATCGGCGGAAATGGACCTTCTCAACCAACGCTTGACGGGACCAAATAGTGCTAAAATTTCGGTTCTTCCGACCATACTTGCCGGGGATGCAAACACGGCTCTGCCGCCCTTGTTGCGTGGGCGAGTACACGCCGACTTCGAAAGCGAAGACAAGTATTTTGTTAGCCTTTTCGATCTTCTTCTTGCGCTTTATCGTATTTCACCTGAGGAACCGCATTCCTTCGATCTGCGCCAGTCAATTGCGGAAGGGGAAGACTACGGCGGAAGTTGAATTTAGGAGGTGTATCGGCGGGTGCCCGCCCTACCCCGCCCAGTTCTGAATCTTCAGCCCGCGCACCCGCCGGAACTCATTCTCATTGTTCGTAACCAGCGTCAACCCCGAGGCCACGGCGTGGGCGGCGATCCAAAGATCGTTGTTTCCGATCATTTCGCCCTTCGCCGCCAGTTCGAAGCGGATTCTTCCGTAGGCTTCGGCGGCGGCTTCCGGCAAGGGCAGCGCCGGCAGCCAGCGGAATAGCTCGCGTAAGCGTTCCAGCGCCGCCTCCCGCTGCGAGCTTTTGGCCGCGCCATAGAGCAACTCTCCATAGGTGATTACCGAAAGCGCCGCTTCCCCGGCTCCGCAAGCCGGCGAAACCGCTGCAACACCGCGGTCGGCTTTTCCTGCCGGATGTAAATGCAAATGTTGGTGTCGAGGAGAAAGCGAGGGTCCATTCTCTACACTCCCTGAAGGAAACTCTGATTAAGGGTCCGTGTTCCCCTGTGCTTCCCTGTGTCCTCTGTGGTTCATCGAACACTTGATCAGAGTATCCCTAAAGCCCTTTGCGCCTTTGCGGGCGATCTTTGCCGCGCCCCGGAAGTTCGAGATCGTCAGGCAAGCCTGCGAGGATCCAAGGCGCGGGCCATCGAACCTTCTTTTTCGCGCAGCACAATCTCCTTGCCTCGGCGAAAGATTTCCACTTCCGCGCTCTTCACCCGAAACTCTTTCGGGCAGCCGCACCGCCTGGCTGTTGCCCGACCGGAATACTCGCGCCGTGCCCATAGCGTCGCCTCCAATGTATATACAATAAGTATACACATATTACACGGCTTTGTCGGAACAATGGCTCCAGACGGTGGCGAGCAGAACTTGGGCCTCTCCAGACCCTCTTGACACTCTGCAAACATTAAAATTCTAGCTCCTCCCTCGGCCGCTGCTAAGATTGTCGTTATAGTGGCCAGCAACTCACCCGAGTTTGTCGATCTCCTTTTCGCCGATAAGCCTCCCGTGCATCATGGCGACACAGAAATGTCGCGCTTGGCGGCGCGCTCCGAATCCGCG